>JAEUWI010000029.1 GCA_016791475.1 Candidatus Hydrogenedentota bacterium | reverse complement strand
ACCTCCTTTCCGAGATCCACAGTATGGGGACATTTTCAAAGAGTTAGCAGGGGGACATTTTCAAAGAGTTTCGACAGGGGGCCGGAAAGTGTCAACCTTCCGGCCCCGCCACACTGAGTGTAGACGATTGGACTAGAACTGAGAAACCAGCCGGGCGAAAGCGGGGGTACCTGGAAAGGGGCTGGGGTATTTCTGAAAGGTCACGTGACCATCCATGTAGAGCCAGTTCGCGCCGCCGGGGACATGATTGAAATCCGCCGTGTCGGTGCTCAACAAATCTCCGATAACTGGGATGCTGCTCTGGGCTTCCGCGCTTGCACCGGGATTGTTGATATCCGTGATAAAGAATCGCTCGATACCTTCGCGGGTGCGGTGAAGTGTCTCGTTGCCCGAAACACCGTCGAAATTCCCGCTGATATCCTCGTCGTAGCGTCCGGCGCCGCCGGTGAGAATGCTGGTGATGTGGTTGGCAATCATTGTCTGAAGCGCAACCACAAAGGCCGGGTTGATGCTGGCCGCGCTGGTCTCGTCGCCGCCCGTCACAAGATAGTCGTGACCGGGACGTCCGTTCAGGGCCCAGGCGAGGTACAGGTAGGATTCCGCGGTAAACGCGCAACGGTCGGTCTGTCCTTTCACGGGCACACCCGCCGGGACAACGGAGGTATCGTGAACGTTCCAACGCAATTCATCGCCGACGATCTTCTGGGCCGCCGAATCGGAGGGACAGAGCAGCGCATTGGTGTCGGTCAAATATTCGGGGTAGATCAGGGTGCCGTCGAACACAAATTCCGTGTCCGGCGCGTTACCCGCGGGTTGTCCCGAGCCGGGCGGCGCGGGATTGGGGTAATTGCATTCGTTGTAGTTGACGTAGCTCGCCGTGGAGCCTCCGCCCGCGGGTGAGCTGATCACCCAGGACTGGCGGGGGGCCATAGGGGGAAACTTGCCGCCCTTGGACTCGTTGGCAAACATTTTGCACACCAGGCCGATCTGCTTGAGATTGTTCTGGCAACTTGCGCGCCGGGCCGCCTCGCGGGCGCGGGCCAGGGCGGGGAGCAGGATGGCGGCCAGAATGCCGATAATGGCGATGACCACCAGCAGCTCAATGAGGGTGAAACCCTTTCGCTTCATCATAAACCAAGCCTCCAAAAGCCGTTTGAGATGAATCTCGGGATGACCTTGTCAATCCTCGGGGAAAGCGGGAGTCAACAACCTCCTTTCTGCAACGGGAGACCGACGCGTCACACAACGCCTGAACGTCCCCGACGGACCTTATCGCAGGCTTGCGGAGCGGGCAAGGGCGATGCGCTCGCCCGTCTCACCCGGATTGTGTGCCACGAACTGCCTGTTGCGGTATCTGATTTTCAGGGTAGACCAAGTGGGCCGTGTTGTCAACGAAAATAACCGGACCCTATGGCGGGTGGTCCTGAATAGGCCCCAGGAGTCACCGGGAGTCGGCGATCGATTTGATCCAGACGCGACGCGTGCGGGGTCCGTCAAACTCGCAGAAATAGATGGACTGCCATGTGCCCAGCGCGAGCCGACCGCGCTGCACGAACACGGTGGCCGAGGAACCCATCATACTTGCCTTGACGTGGGCCGCGGCGTTGCCCTCGGCGTGGGCATAGCCCCCTTCCCACGGCGCCATTCGCTCCAGGATAAGCTCCATATCGGCGACCACGTCGGGATCCGCATTTTCATTGATGGTAACACCGGCGGTGGTGTGGGGAATGAAGACGCGCACCTCGCCTTCGGTCACGCCGGCCTCCTCCACACATCGCCGCACCATAGCGTCAATGTTGATAAACTCGGTGTGGCGCCGGGTGGACAGGGTGAACTCGCGCATGGCGTCAGATCTCCATTTGATTCAGATTGCGCAGGCCGAAATACATGGGCAGTGCGGCGCAGACGATGCTCAATGCCGTGACCAGAGTCACCGCGCAAGCCAGGGCATAGTAGAACTGGGTCTGGCCCTGGAAGAGGCCAAGGGCCTTCCACTGCAGCACCGCAACCTGCGCCGCAACCACGCAGGTGATGAAGGCGACACTGGTAAGCAGATTCAGGGTGCCGCCCATGCCAGAGACGATACGGGCGGGGTTGTCTTCCGTGAATGTGGGATAGAGCGCCCCCAGGCCCACCGCCAGGCCCGAAAGCCCGAAGGTGGAAACCAGCACGCTGTAGACCGTCAGGGCGTAATAAACCGGCTCCAGTTTGAGCATATACCCGGAGAGCAGGGCGAGTCCGACGGTAAAGACGGCGGTGAGGGAGACGCTGAGCCAGAATTTTTGCCAAATGAGCTGCCGGAAAGTCAGCGGGGCCAGCCCGAGGATCCAGATCCGTCGTCCCTCAAGGCTGATGAGAGGAAAAACGAATCGGCTGGTCAGGGTGGCGAGAATGAGCATGACGGATCCCACGTTGAGGCAGGCGATCCAGCCGCGCCAGAATTCGGACTCATACAGCCGGGAGGAATTGCGAATGTTGGCGATGTAGATGGCCATGATGCCGAAGAAAATGACAAATTGCGACCATTGGGTAGGATCGCGCCAGAAGAGCTTGATGTCCTTCAGAAAAAGGGAACGGTGCGGATCCGGCAGCACGCGCAGGGCCAGGGCGACCCAGGCGAGGGCGCCGCGATCGAGCGGTTTGATGCGCTGGCGATCCTGTCCCATGAGATAGGACCAGCCGGGATAAAACATACGCTCGGCCAGGGCCGCCGTAAGCATGACGGTCATCAGAGCGGTGGACAGGATCAGGAGGAACCAGAAAATGGCGCCGCCGTAGCGGCCATCGGCGGTATTGAGAATGCCCTCGGCGGCCCAGTAGCTCGGCAGAAGGCTCGACTGGGTCTTTTCCATGGCGAGCAGAATGGACTGAAACGTGCTCTCGTCGGTGATGCGCGCGCCCCGGATGATGCTTCGGATGTATACGAAGAACAACGCGACCCCGACCCCGCCGAGCACCGCAATCCAGGGAAAGTTCAGCCTCGGGAAGAAGCGGACGAGCACGATGGTAATCGCGCAGCCGATACAGGCGGGAATGGCCACATAGGGCAGGAACATGAGGGCCGTCATGAGATAGAAGAGCGGTCCCGCATCGGTGCTGAGGGCATAGGCGATCATCATGGGGGAGCCGAGATAGGCCAGGGACCATGAGGAGAAGGCAACACTTTCGATGAAGCGGGCATAGAAGAAGTCCGTGTAGCTGATGGGCCCCTGGAGGAGATAAACCACTTCTTTCGATCGATAGAGGGTTGAAAAAGCCACAAGAACATTGGAGAACACCAGCAGGAGAAAAATCGAAAGAGAGAATATGCTCAGGCTTTGGCGAAGGAGGGCCACACCGAAGGCAAACTCGTTGCCGCCGCGACCGCCGAAATCGATCAACCAGGTGAACCCGCGCAGAAAAAGAAAGAGCGCGCCGAACCAGAGCCCCACGGCCGCGAAGCTCAACACACCGATCTTGAGCCTGGACTCGTGGCGTACGGAGGCGATCTGGTGTCGTGCCATACGGGCCTTGGCCCGCATGACGGCAAGTACCTGATTCATGCCACGGGCTCTCCGTTGTCGTCGCTGGTGACCGCCAGGAAGACTTCCTCAAGCGACCCGGGGTTCTCGTGGAGTGCCTTGATTTCCGTTACCGTCCCCAGATGCAATAAACGCCCCTGATTGATGATTCCGATTTTATCCGCGATCTCTTCCGCAATACTCAGCGTGTGGGTGGACATGAAAACGGTTAACCCCTCCTCGCGCGTCTTCTGCTTGAGAAAATCCTTCACAAAGCGGATATTCTTCGGGTCCAGGCCCACCCACGGTTCGTCGACGATGACTATCTTCGGGTCATGCAGAAAGCAGGATGCGAAGGAGAGCTTCTGGCGCATTCCATGGCTGTAGTCTTCGATCAACTGGTCCCCCACCCGGCTGATTTCGAACATTTCGAGCAGGGGCTCGCAGTGGGCCTTGAAGTGCGCCTCGGTCAGTTGATAAAGCCCCGCCACAAAGCGCATGAACTCGCGACCGGTGAGCTTGTCATAAAGAAAGGGATGATCGGGCACATAGCCGAGCAGTCGCTTCGCCGCTACGGGCTCTTCCTGGATATTGATCCCCCCCACGCTCACGCTGCCGCCGCTGGGCCGCAGCAGACCGGTCAGCATCTTGATCGTCGTGGTCTTTCCCGCGCCATTGGGCCCGAGGAAGCAGAAGAAGGTGCCCTCGGGGATGTCGAGGTCCAGGGGAGCAACGGCGATCTTTTCGCCAAAGCGTTTGGTAAGTTGTTCGGTTCGGATCATGGTGGGTCTAGATTTCACTTCCTGTTGATTAACATCGCACTCAGCACGACCTGAGGAATTCCAGAAAAGCTAGAAGTCCAGTGGGCTTGCAGATCACAACGGGGCCTTTTCCTGAGCGCCAAAGGCGAGATCCATACCAGCCTGGGGCAAAGCCCCAGGTGAGAGTAAAAATTTATGCCAAGGACTGAAAGCCTGCTCCATTCTTTTGGATGCTAGTCCCAGACATAGGCTTCATCATACTCCACTCCGTACTTCTGCAAGAACCACCTGAGCTCCGTCTGAAAGGTCTGAGACGCGTGACGTTCGCGTTGGTGATCGATGTATTCAATAAGCGTTTTTAGATCTTTGAATCCAACCGAAAAGCATGCGTACCCCGTTGCCAAGAAAAGTCACTGAGATCGCCAGATTGTGTCTTGATCCATTTTGATGAAGCGGACTTCAACTGTTCCACCAAGCCGACAATGGTGATTGTACTGGAGAGTCGGATCGCCAGATGCACATGATCCTCCACACCGCCGACACGATAACATTCGCAACCCGCGTTTCTGGCTGCGGTCGCAAGTAAGGCATGAACGGGATCCTGTACCTCTGCGCCGAGATAGGGGCGTCTATCTTTCGTGCTAAAGATCAAATGAACAATGACGACACTCAATGACTGTGGCATGGCCATGACTCGGGCTTTCGGACCTCTCCTTTCTCGTGAGTTGATCGAGGGGGCTCGGGATCTTCATAAAGCGATCCGAACAACGCATCAAAGTACCGAAGAAGAGATCAGGCTTTCAGCCTTTTCAATACTTATCCCATCGTTACCTGGGGCTTCGCCCCGGGCTGATATAGAACGCGCCGTTGGCGCCACAAGAAAATATAGTCCCGCCCCACAGTATCAATATAATTCACCAAGCAGGTTTGAACTTCGCCTGTCATTCCGTTGTATTCGAATATATGACCGAACTCTTTCTTCGACCGGTCTATCTGATACTCACCTTACTCAATGGACACAACCTCCAACTCAATCTGCCCGATGTAGGCCGCCAGGCGCACCCAGGCTTCGATGCTGCCATTGAGAAGCTTGATGTGGGTAGCATCGGCGGCCACCTGACCGAGGGTGGGGTCCATTGGATACCACGCGCCTCCCACATGAACCTCGGGCCAGGCATGGTAACCAAAACCTTCGAGGGTGTCGCTGTAGACGAGGCCGATGGCAATGCGCGTGGGAATATCGGATGCGCGGGCCAGCGCCGCGAACAGCACGGCGTGTTCATTGCAATCTCCCGTCTTGTTTCGCAATACGTCGAGGGCATTGGGCACGCTGAGCACGGGGACTTTGTCAATGCTCTCGTAGAGCCAGGTGTGAATCAGCAGCGCCTTTTTCCATGGATCGGTCTCGGTGCCGACAATTTCTTGAGCCTTCCGCAACACTTCGGGGTGCCTCGCGGTGACAAAGGCGTCGCTGGCAAGATGGGGCGCGGGGTCGAAATCGGCGGGCTCGGAGACGACGGCGGTGGCTAACGGCGCGGGCTGGAGAATCGTCACCAGATCACCCTCGCGCACCTGCCACGGCGGGTCACTCGGAATAGTGTCCACATCCACCCCTGAGATACGAACCACAAGTCGCGTCGCGTCCACGAAAACCGCCTTCCCCTTGGGTACCACGGCAAGCGACTGGATCATGTCTCCCCCGCCACCTGCGGGTACCGGCGTGTCTGCGGTTTCCGGAGCGATTTTTCGCAGGGTGAAACCGAAGGGCGTGGTGGCCTGGAGCACTTCTTCGTTGGGGCCGATCCAGGCTTTACTCGTCATCCCACCTACCGTGGTGGAATAAACACTCGCGAGGACTGGCACGCCTTCGATGGATATATTCTCCTCGCCCACGCGCGCGACAGTGGCCTTACCCATTTTCATCGCCACGGGGTCAAAGGCGTCGATCGTCGTCGTCTCGCCCGCCTTGAGGACCGGCAGCCCCGAGCCCGGCATGCCCACGCCACTACCTGAGAGGAGATTGCTTTCCATGGGAAAATCGAGTGGCAGGACTTCGCCGCCGGTCTTCAAGGCGCCCCGGAGGCGCTTGTTCTCCACCGCGCCCTCAACGCCCATGGTGTGGCCGCCTGAGTGGAGCGAAAAATCAAAATTGGATAGGGCGCCATCCGCCGATGTCCACGCTTTGCCGCCGATCTTCATGCCGGCTTCCATGCCGAAGAGAGAAGTCTCCAGATCGGCCTCGACGCTCAGACGAAAACCCGGCCTGCCACCCTTTTCCGCCGCTGCCGTCGTCCAGTGTAGCCGTCCCACACGCTGGCCGCCCTCCAGAAAGATCCCCATCCACTGGTCCTGCGGCTCGAACCCGCGGCGCGCCTCCGGCGGCGGTGTCGACGGCGCCAGCCAGCCTTCCCGATAAATAAACAAAGCAACCATCACCACCCAGAAGATGGTGATGGTCGTTGGAATTAAACGGCGTGGCTTCCGCAGCATTTCTTGTATTTCTTGCCACTGCCGCAGGGGCACTTCTCATTCGGCCCCACTTTATTCTCGGCCCGAATGGGAGCGGGCTTGGCCTTGGCCTTGGCTTTCTCGGAACGAACCGTACTGGCCTCGCCTTCCTGGGGCGTATCGTCCTCGGGCACCTTGCCCGCGAGACTGAAGCGCGTGGTGTCGAACCGCGCGAAGCTGCTGTCGGCCTCTTTGTCCGCCGCCACGTAGTGGTACTGATTGAGCTGGGCGAAAGGATCTTCCTGCTGAGTGAGGGTGCCGAGCTGAATGCTCGCGGCGCGCTTCCGGCGCACTTCGGGATCGGTGAGTCGGAACAGCGTGGTGATAACGCTTTCCTCGATACCCTTCACCATGGTCTGGAACATCTCAAAGCCTTCCTGCTTGTACTCCAGCAGGGGGTCTTTCTGTCCGAAGGCGCGCAGACGCACCGACTCACGAAGGTAGTCCATTTCATACAGGTGGTCGATCCACTTGTCGTCCACCGCGCGGAGCAACGCCATGAGCTCCAGATCGTGCACGCGCTTGCGGGCGATCTGCTCAAAGTGGACGCCCGCCTCATCGCCTCCGATATCGCGGCGGAAGCTCTCGCGCAGTTCCTCGGCAATCATATCCTCCCTGCGTTGGTATTCCGCGAGAACCTGCTCATTGAGGACTTCGAGCAGTTCGTCGCCGTTCTCGACTTCTTCCGGGAGATCGACTTCGAAGTGAAAGAGCGCTTCCATTCGCGCTTCGAGACCCTCCAGGTCCCATTCGTTGGCGGGCACGTTGTCCGGGGCGTACTCGTCCACCACGTCCCCCACGGTGTTATAGAACATCTCGCGGAGCTGCTCGGTCACGTCGTTGTCTTCCAGCACGTTGCGGCGCATGGCGTAGATATACTTGCGCTGCTTGTCCATGACCGTGTCATATTCCAGAACGTGCTTGCGGCTTTCGAAGTGATACTCCTCCACCTGGCGCTGGGAACGTTCGATGGTGCGCGACACCATGCGCTGGCTGAGTGGCTCCTCGTCCATCTCGTCGCCGCCCATGAAATCCACCAGTTTTTTCACGCGGTCACCGCCGAACAGCCGGGCGATATCGTCCTCCAGACTCACGTAGAAACGTGTCGTGCCGGGGTCGCCCTGGCGCCCGCAGCGGCCGCGAAGCTGGTTGTCGATACGGCGGGATTCATGGCGCTCGGTGCCGATGATATAGAGGCCGCCCAATTCGCGGATGCCTTCCGCCAGCTTGATGTCGGTACCGCGACCGGCCATGTTGGTGGCGATCGTGATGGCGCCCGCCTTACCCGCGTTCGAGATGATTGACGCTTCGCGCTCGTGGTGCTTGGCGTTCAGCACCTGGAAATCCTCGATTCCCTCCTCCTCCATCAATTTCGCGAGCAACTCGGACTTCTCGATGGAGACGGTGCCCACGAGGGTGGGACGGCCGGTGGCCCGAATGGCCTTGATTTCATTGATAACATAGCGAAACTTGCCCTTCTCCGTGGCGAAGATAAGATCGGTCTCGTCTTTGCGCGCCATGGGAAGGTTCGTGGGGATCTGGGTAACGTCCAGGCGGTACACCTTGTCAAACTCGGGAGCTTCGGTGACGGCGGTACCGGTCATGCCCGCCAACTTTTCGTAGAGACGGAAATAGTTCTGATACGTGATGCTGGCGATGGTCTGCGATTCGAAACGGAGCGGCACTCGTTCTTTCGCTTCCAGGGCCTGGTGAAGACCATCGGAATAGCGTCGGCCTTCCATCGTGCGACCGGTGAACTCGTCCACGATGAGGACCTCGTTGTCCTTCACCATGTAGTCTTTGTCGCGCTTGAAGAAGTTGTAGGCCTTCAGCGACTGCTCGATCATGTGCGCCCAGCCGATGGTTTCACTCGCGTAAAGATCGTCGATGCCGAGAAGGCGCTCCACCGCGACCATGCCGTCATCCGTCAGGATGATGTGCCGCTGTTTCTCGTCCATCGTGAAGTGCTCTTCCTTACGCAACTTGCGCACGGCCTCGTCCACTTTCAAGTAGAGATCGCTGCTTTTTTCCGGACGGCCCGAGATAATGAGCGGCGTTCGGGCTTCGTCGATGAGAATGGAGTCCACCTCGTCCACGATGGCGAAGTTGAGGCCGCGCTGCACCCGGTGATCGGGATGCTTGGCCATGTTGTCCCGGAGGTAGTCGAAGCCGAACTCGTTGTTGGTGCCGTAGGTGATATCGGCGCGATAGCCCACCTTGCGCTCCATGTGGTCCATGTCGGACTGGATGAGGCCAACCGTGAGACCGAGGAACTCGTAAATGGGCCGCATCCACTCGGCGTCGCGCTGGGCGAGGTAGTCGTTCACGGTTACCACGTGGACGCCCTTGCCCGGCAGCGCGTTGAGATAAACCGGCAGGATCGCCACCAGGGTCTTGCCTTCACCCGTGGTCATCTCGGCAATATTGCCGCGGTGCAGGGTCGTGCCGCCGATAATCTGCACATCAAAGGGCCGCATGCCCGCGACGCGCTTGGCGGCTTCACGCGCGGTGGCGAAAGCCTCGGGCAGGATATCGTCCAGCGATTCGCCCGCCGCGAGGCGCGCCTTGAACAATCCAGTCTGGGCACGAAGCTGCGAATCCGTCATCTCCGTCATTCGGGCTTCCTGAGCCCGCACGGCATCGATCACCGGCTGGAATTTCTTAACTTCGCGGTCCTTCTCCGTGCCGAAAATGGCGGTCAGGATCGCGGTAAAGAGCTGCTTGAACACTGCGTTACAATCTCCGCCTCGAAAGGCTTTGCAAACTATTCGCGAGTCACCACGATGTGGTGTCGGTTTTGTTCTATCTGCTACTATCGCATGATAACAAAGGGCGGGAAAGGAATTCTATGCGCGCCTCCCGGCGGGCAAGGTCCATTACACAACAGGATGGGGTCGTCAGACTTGCAAGCTCAATACACGGATGTACAATCAAGACGCTTAAGCGACTGGCGGAGCGCGATTTAGGATGCTTTTCCCCCTCTACCTCGCCTTTCTTGGCGTCTCCGCCGGCATCGTGGGCGTCTTCGGAAAACGGATCGCCGCCCAGGGCGGATTTGTTCCCGATTTTGACGCCGGCCTCGCGGTGGCGGCGATGGTGGCCTGCGGCTACGTGGTCCTCCAGTGCGCCTACGCCGGCCTTATCCAATTGATTAAGCCCCATCGCGGTCGGGGCCCCCATCTGACCGAATGTCTCTCTCTCAGCGCCGCTGTCGTGCTGTTGCCCTATCTCCTGAACGTTCCCATCCCCTGGCCCCATCCAAAACTCGAAGAACTGGCGCCCCTTATTTTCCTCGCGGCCTTCGCCGGAATCCACGGTTTTTTCAAGCTCGCCACGCTCTTTGCCGCCACCCAGGCGCCGCCCGCCACCCCGGTGCGCGCCGTGCCCTATGGCATCATAATTTTTCTGGCCCTCCTCGGGGCTCAGATGGGCTTCAGCCAATGGCACGCCTCTCTTCAGGGCCTCCGACTGGGTGAACTCTCCACACCCAAACCGATGCGGATCGGCGACACCTACGCTTCGGTCCGCGCGTTGTCCGAGGGAATCCACTACCCGCTCACGGTGCTGCCCGGTGAAAATGAACACTTGACCTTCCACTGGACGAATACGGCCTCCTCGGAACCGCCCATCGAGTCCATGCATGTGACCTGCACCTTCCTCGATGAGACGTCCGGCAAGCCGCTGGGCAACCTGGAAGAGTCGCTGACCGTGTCGCCGGACGGCTGGCTGGAGATGCGCATCCCCGCCGAATCCGTACCCGAGGGCGCTACGTCCTTCAGCCTCGCGTGGTCCCTGACGGAGGAACCCGCCTGGGTACGACGAACCGGTATTCGCCCCGCACAGCGCTCCGGTCGGGAAATGCTCCTCTCGGGGCCCTACGTGCACCACACCCCCGCCGCCTTCGAGCGCCCCAACCTCGTGGTCATCCTGGTGGAGGGTTTGGGCGCCGATCACATGGGCCTCTATGGCTATGAGCGGGAAACCGCGCCCCAGTTCACGAACCTGGCCAAACGCAGCACCCTGTGGGAGAACGCCTTCACCCCCTGTCCCGATACGTACAGTGCGACCGTGAGCCTTTTCACGGGCCTGTCCCCCCTGCTCCATGGCAACACGGGCGGGAGCAACCTGCCGCTCCCGGAGGATACCCCCTACCTCCCCGCACTCATGTCGGAAGCGGGCTACGCCACCGTGGCCTTTACCGAAGGCGAAGGACCGGACGGGGAGGATCTCGTCTACGAGAGCGGACTGGCAAGAGGCTTTGAGCATTTCAACCCCGCTTTCCCCCAGGTTCCACTCACGACAACCGCCCCCGGCCCGCTGGTACCCAAAGGTGCCCGTGATACGCTGCAATTGGCGGCGGAGTGGATCCGGGAGCATCGCGAACTGGAACGCTACCTCGTATTCATTCGGTTGCGGGAGCTTCGCAAGCCCTTCGCGCTCAATCGCTACGCGGCTCCCCCCTGGGAAGGCCAAGGGCGGGGCATCGATGTCTACGACACGGCGGTGCTCGATGTGGACAAGCAGATCGGAATCTTTGTGGAACGGCTCAAGGAAATGGGCAGCCTGGAAGACACCTGCCTGCTCATCACCTCGCCCTATGGCCTCGATTTCTCCGAACCCGAGCGCGCGGCCTGGCGGCGGGGCGGCGCCGGCAGAGCGCGTCTGACCGAGGAGTCCGCCCGGGTGCCGCTCCTCCTTTCCATGCCCGAAGGGGTGGGGCGTACGCGGCGCGGCCTCGTCTCGCTGGAAGACGTTGGCCCCACGCTGGCCGCGCTGGCGGGCGTGACCTTTGGGAAGTCGGGAAACAGACCCAGCCTGCTGGAGCAGACTCCCGCTGGAAACCCAGTCACCGTATTTGGCGACCCCGTGGCGCTCTCGGCACGTACCCAGGAATGGCGGTTGAATTGGAACTCCGGCCTGCGCGCATCCGACCTGGTCCCCGTTGCGGGCAGCCAGATCCTGGGGTTGTACAGCCTCGCCGAGTATCGCGAGAAAAAGTGGGCGGTGGACATGCGCGCCCGCGAACCCGAACTCGCCCGGCAGTTGGCGGCGCAACTCGAGGCCCACGCGGACACCTTGAAAAATCAGCGAAAGGCGGAACCATGATGTCAGGTCGCACGATGCTGCAATGGCTGGCCACCGCCGTGGTCCTGATCTCGAGCGCGGCCGGCGCCCACGGGCTGGAAGCCTGCCGCTTTGTCCAGCTCTGCGACACCCAGTTGGGCATGGGCGGCTATGAGGCGGACGTAATCCGCTTCGGGTTGGCGGTGGAGGCGATCAACGCGCTCGATGTGGACTGGGTTGTCGTATGCGGCGATCTCGTCAACGACGGGAACGATGATACCGCGGTTGCGGACTTCAAGCGCGTTGCCGCCGGCTTTTCCATGCCGGTGTATCTCGCGCCTGGAAACCACGATGTGGGGAATGAGCCCAACGCCGGGAGCCTGGAACGCTATCGAAAGCTTCAAGGTAAAGATTACTACGCCGCGATGGAACACGGCTACAAGTTGGTGATCGCCAATACCCAGCTTTGGAAATACCCCGTGCCCGTTGAATCCGAGAAGCACGACGCGTGGTTTACCGAAGAGCTTCTCAAGTCCGCCCGGAGTGAAACGCCCACGCTTATCGTGAGCCACTACCCACCGTTCGTGTCCACACCCGACGAAGCCGACGACTACTACAACCTCCCGCCGGAAAAACGCAAGGAAATCCTGGCGCGGGTAAAAGGCGCTGGTGTGAGGGCCTGGCTTGCCGGTCACGTCCACAAAAACATCGTGCTCGACCACGAAGGCGTTCCCGTGGTGGCCTCCGCGACCACGAGCAAGAATTTTGACGGCGCCCCCTTCGGTTTCAGAGTATGGGAAGCGAACGAAGACGGTGCCCTGAGCCATCGCTTTGTGGCGCTGGAGATCCCCGCTGGATTGATTCCCGAAGCGCCCTCGGTGAAAAACTGAACGTGACGCACCCGCCGTCGAAGGTATTCGGGGTGACCGTCCCCGTTTCGGAATTCGCGCGTGGAAGGCAGGCAGGCGGCCCGCCGGCATCGGGCTGAAGGAAGACCGGCATGGTTGGAATGGCGATAGGACTGTACGCGACGATCGGGCTGCTGGCCGGCTCGGGTGCGATGCAGTATATCGACTTCGATTCGGGATGGACCCATGAATCCAAGGGCCCCTGGCAGACCCGCGTGGATCATCGCGGCCTGCTGGCCATGCACCACCCCTGGGTACCCAGCGGCCAGGGCAATCTGGCCATGTCCTGGAAGGATGTTGCCATTCCCGATGACTGGACGGGCGATGTCGCCCTCACCTTTTATCAGAGCGACGACTACCACACGAATCCAGCCGATCCCGCGGGGGCGGCGCTGCCCGCCGAGGGCTTTGTGGGCCACCGGCGAAAACAGATCCTCGTCAACAATCTTCCGGTGTGGAACGAGGATGTGAGCGACCCCGTGCGACCGGGCACTTCATTGTATATCCACGTGCCCATCAAACTGGCCCCCGACCAGCGGCGCTTTCGTATTGCGCTGGTCGCCTTTGACAATGAGGCGTCGACGGTTCAGACCCGCCACGACTACTATCGCCCGCCCACACCCGAAATGACGCGGGAAAAGGACCCCGATGCCGGCCGATTTCGCACGACAATTTACTGGGGCGACCTGGCGCTGGTCCATGGCGACGCGGAGTATGCCGCACGACCACGCCCCAGCGAGCGGCTGGTGCTGGAGCGCCACAATGAACACTGGCCCCGAAAAGCCGAAACAAAACGTTGGGCAGGCAAGTCCTTCGATCTCCAAATCTCGGCGCCCGGCGGCATTCCGGAATCGGGCTTCCCTCTGGAGATGGGCCTGCCCCTGCCCCGGGGCGTGGCCCAGTCCCGCCGTGACTTTCGCCTTCGGGTGGGCGGCGCGGGGATCCATGTGGCGAAGTCCGTCGGCGCCACCTGGCAGGATGAGTCCCTCCGCTGGGCCCAGGTCCGCTTCCCCGTAAAACCCGGTATGAACTCCGTTGCCCTGTCGTTTGGTGAGGACACGGCCAGAGCCCCTTCACAGATCGCAATCCGGGAAGGAGATGCCGGGATCATCGTGGATGGAGGCGCGGTCTCCTGGAGTTCCGCATCGGGTATTCCGCTCTCCCGAATCGCACTAAACAAGAAAGGGATCGTGGAGAACCTCCGCCTGAGCCTGGAGGTGTCCGGAGAGGTCGTGCCGGGGACCAATCAGGGCTGGCACGTGGTGGAATCCGAAAGCACCTATGCCTGCGTTGCCCTGGACGGGCGCTTCGATGGGCAGTCAGAATCTTTCGGAAGCTACACCCTCTACGTATCAAGCTACCAAGGACTGCCCTGTCTAAAACTTTGGCTTCGCTACTTCAACGACACCGCCCGGAAGATAGATCTCTCCCACTTTCGGATGGAGTTCGAGCTATCCGACCCACCCACCGAGGTAAACCTGCCCCACGGAACGGTCAAAGGGGATTTCACCCTGGTGCAGAACGACGCCGCCCGTTATCGCATCGGCGAGAGCGACATAGCGGTGGACAGACCCGTGTTCGTGCAATGGAAGGACGGGGCGCTCGCTTCGAAGAATTTCCGTGAACTCTTCCCGAAAGGGATCTCCCGCTACGGCGGCAATCTTGCACTCGATCTCTGCGCGGGCGCAAACAGCCCCGTAGGTATTACCCCGGGCGAGGCGAGCAGCCACGAAGTCTGGCTGGCCCTGGGCAAGCAGGACGGGGCCGCGCTGGCCAAAGTTGTGGAACAACCACCGATCCTCCAGAACCCGGAGTACTGGTGCGCCACGGGCGTGCTGGGCCCGGCGGCCCCTTTACCGAAGGAGCACCCTCTGGCGGCGCATCTGGAAGTCACCTGCGCGGAAAAAGACTGGGTTGCGCTCGGTCAGAGCCTGGGCATGCGCCATTTTACCGACGGTCCCTACCTCGGGCGGGCGGGCGAATGGGCAAACGACTACGACGGCCGCATGCTGGGACTCTGGTACCTGTGGGCGATGACCGGCGACCGCGCTTGGTTTGATCGCGCGGCGGCCACCAGCGCCCACCTCATGGATGTGGCCATCGTCCACTCGGAGATTCCTGAAAGAGACTGGATGGGCGCCCTGCATGGGCCGGGCGCGAATCACGTCGCCGGACCGTGGATGCCCGCGCTGCAGGCCGATGGGCTCGCTCTCTACGGCCAACTGACGGGCAATGCCGAAGCCCAGATCGACTTTCTGGGCGTGGCCGACTTCTGCGTGCGCACCGGCGCGGGCCTGCAAGGCGTCAGTGTACGGCACTATGGCGCTCCCTTCGCCAACCTCTGCGCGGCCTATCTGGAAACCGGCGAGGTTGCCTTTCTCGAAGCCGGTGCGGCGCGCCTGGAGGCAATGTACAAGCGCATGGATCGCCGGCGTGGCGCGTGGATCGACTGGCACGGCTCCGAGGTGTACCCCGGCACGACGCCGTGGATGGCGGCCCAATTGGCGGGCCCCTTGTATGCGTGGTATGACAGGACGGGCGATGTGGAGGCCGCCCAACTGCTCGTGGGCCTCGCGGAAACGATCATATGCGAAAACACGCCCTGGGACCGCCCCGGTGCGATGCGAACCTATTCTCCGAATCCCCGTTTCCCGGAAACGACGGCTTACGACCCCTTTGTCCTGCCGCTGCTGCTGGCGGCCCACGAACTCACGGGGGACGCGTTCTTCCTCGACGCCGCCGAAGCCCAATGGACGCGCTGGCAGGCCGCGCCGACCTACCTGCCCGTCTTCAATCTGGCCTGGCACTGGCCCTGGGTCAATACGAAGTTGTCCGTAGAAAATGGACAGGCGACGTTGAAATAAACCGTCGAATCCCTCCGCTCATTTATTTAGGTCTTTTCCGGCACCCCAGCGCGATATTGCGAATGCGGCAAGTCCCCACACGACTATATTGACCCAGCCCGCCGTTCCCGTCCAGGGCGCGGTGGACTGTTCAAAAAGATGCCCCCAGATCCCGCTGTCCTGGCCGGCGAACGCACCAAGCGCCATGGCGCAAACGCCAATGTGCCCCGTCCGCCGCAGGATACCCGCGAGAAAGAACGACAAGACCACGGCGAGCGCCAGGATCCGAAGCACGGCTCCCGGGAAACCGGGCAATTGCACTTCCTGGTGCCACGCGTAGACCAGAGGCAGAAACCAAAGCCCCCAGCAGAGACCCGTTATCAACGTGGCGGCGGGACGGCCGAGCGTTTCCAGCCGGGGCAGCAGGTAGGCGCGCCAGCCCATCTCGCTCCCCACCGCGAGGAAGGCAAACAGGGTTGCGCCGACCAGAATACTGAAAATCGGGTAAGCGATTAGGGCAACGGCGGGGGCCGCCGACTCCACCTCCGGCGACAAGGGTGTGCTGAGTTGGGCCGTAACCCGATTCATAAGGCCGCCCAGACTCCATTGGGGCTGGGTGAACCCGAACAGGGTGGCCAGGGTGTACGACAGACCGAACAACACCGGGGCGGCCAGCGTCGCCCCAATCGCGGGGCGCAACGGAAGAGGCCAGAGGGGCAGTTCACGGGAATGTTCGTCGGGAAACACAAAGCCCGCTATCAGTGCGCTCAACGCGGGAATGCCCATGAGCGCGGCGAGCATCAAATACCGAAACAGATTGGGATTTTCCAACACGATGAGGCCCTGGGCGGCGCCTGCGAAGGTGCAGAGCGTAATCAGCGCGTAACTCAGGCCAAGAAACAGGGCGATACCTTTGTAATTCATTGAGCAGGCTTTCTCCTGGGTGCGGTTGGAAAATCTGGGGCCGGACTAACGGCGCCGCGGGGGCGGTGGGACCGGCGCCGTGGGGCGGGGGGGCGCAAGGCCCTGGTCCGCGGTTGGCTCGGCTTCCACGTCAACGCGGGCATCCGTGCCGCCCTCACGATCCGGATCAAAGTACTGATAGAGCACGCGACCGTTGGCCGAGAGCTTGACACAGGCCTCCAGCGCGGCATCGGGATCCGACAGGGTGAAGATAATGGTTTGGGCCTTGTAGGGCGGCACGGAGACGGATGCGCGCCGGGGCATTGCGGTAACCTCAGGGTGGTTCTGAAGCTCCGCCCAGTGCTCCGGCGAGGTGATCAGATCCAGATAGCCCTGGGCGTGCAGGCCACTGTCATTGCGCAATTCCGCGCGCAATTGCGCTCCGTTCCGGGACAAAACGAGGCCATAGGGAGCTTCGCTCGCCATGATGACATCGCGGTAGGTCTGGCGCTCGAACGAGGCTTCCACGGCCATGGCCCGTTCCTCTTCTCCCACCCCGGTGAAGGCCACCTCGACGGGTTCGACATGCTGGCGGCCCGGGGTGAGACTGAAGAAGAACTGCTGCGGCCCGAAGGTGACCCCGCTGGAGGCCGACAGAATCGCCATGCCCTCCACGGGCGTGTCGGTCAGGTGATTACTGACCACCACCTCCAGTACGGGAGATTTCCCCTTCAGTGTCCCGCGAAACTGAACGCCGAGGGGAAGATTCTGCTGTGGGGCGGCCCCGCGCCGTTCTTCCCAGTAGCGTGCGTGGATTACCCCCTGCGGATCGGCTTCACGCCCCAGGCGCGCAAGGGGATCGCGGCGGGCCTGATCGGCCGGAAGCAACCACAAAGGCTGGAACTCGAATGGACGCGCCTCGAAGGGTAGCTGTCGATTGACCACGGGCATGGATGACTGGGATCGATCATAGACGTCCGAACGGCCCGCTTCCAGGAAGCCGCCGGGGCTGGCAAGTGTCCCGCGCCAGGGCTGACCGACGCTCTCCCAGGCAAGGAGTGTATAGCCGTTTCGGGGATGAAAGGGCGCGCGGGAGTTGGTGGTCTGGGGAAAACCCGCGGGACGAAGGCCCTCGATGCGGAGGCCCGGCGCGGACGCGCCGAGGAAGGACTGGCTCGCGGGCAACGAACCAGGGTGTATACCCGTCACCGAGGTCCAGGCCCGTGCCGCGGCGGACGCCGCCAGTGCGGGCACATCCGCGTTCCGCCAATCGCCGTCAAAGGGATGAATAGCGTAACTGAAGTCCAGGTCTCCCATCAGGCGCGCGAGTCGGGCTCCCCCCGCGGTGTCCTCGAAGCCGCCGCGATGGGCCAGACCGAGCAGAAGGCGTCCATCTTTTTGCTGGGAAACGCTCATGCTACCCGGAAAAGAGAGGGCCACGCCGCTCTCGGGTGTCGGAGCGGTCTGGCGCATGAGACTGGCGGAGGGAGGCAGGAGAAAGCGCTGACCCGCGGCGAGGGCCTTGGTGATACCTCCCGCCAGAGCCGCGCTCTGGGTCGGGGTGATCCCCGCGACCACCAGGGTCGGCACCGGCGCGATCCCCTCGGGAACACGGGTATCCTCCATGAGCAAGCGGGCACCCTGGGTAATCCGCTCGGCAAAAGCGGCGGCGGCGTCCCCCGGAAGTTGATTCAGCACGGTTCGACAAAAGCTGTTCTGATCGGGACTGCCGATGACCACCCGCATGTGGTAGCCCTTCGACAGGTAGTCGTTGCTGTCCATTTCAATCGTGCCATCGGTCCACAGAAAGTCCGGTTTCACGGGCTGATCGGCCTGAAGCACGGACGGGATGGCTCGTGCGTAAAGGGCCGCCTGTAGCTCCCGGGCGGCCTCCAGGAGCACTGGATCGGAACCGTGCACGATGATCACGGGCTCCCAGGGGACCACGCCGTCCGAGCCGACCTGTATCACATCGCCGGGTGCTACGGCCGCCCAGGCATGGGCGGGATACGCTACCGTCGCGCCGGGATTGTCACTTCCATGGGTGCGCAGCATGCTGTCGCTCTGCCCTCGCGCGCCGAGCACCGCGCCGAAACGCTCGCCAAGTATCAGGCTGCGCCCGGCATCTGGAAACTGAAAAGAGGCGAAGAGCGCCGCGTCGTTCAGACGCACGTCGCTCAACCGTGTCTCGCAGGACACCCAGGGCTGGCCCGTGTTCAGGGTGTAGCGTTGCTCAATCGTGCCGCCGGCAATTTCCGTGGTGACGAAAATCGACTCGCTGAAGGCGGTTCGCTCCGACGAGATTTTCGAAGGCCTGGGCAGAGCTTCCGGAGCCGGCGCGGTCCAAAGCTCTCGACCGTCCTGGTTCCGTGTTTCATCTTCGCTCAACATCAGGACTTGGTTCATCAGACCGCCCCGCAGATCGCGCCCGCTCCGCTTGTCGCTGATGGAGGCGATTGCGCCGGTGTCGGGATCCACAAATAGCGCGAGAGAATCATTCTCGATCTGGAGGTCGGCCCCATCGACTGCGATTGAAGGGCTGCCCTCCGCCTGGAAGAAAAACGTCTTGTATCCGAAGGACGGCACCTCGGGCGCGACGAACTCCAGCATCGGCGCGCGCTGATACGTGCTCACAACATGGTGAACCGTTGTTCCCGCCGAGTCGACCAACGTGAAATTGCCGCTGCCCCCGGCGGGAAGGGGGACTTCCACCGCAAGCGTGGCCGCCCGTCCCGTGGGGTTAAATACAACAAGTCCCTCAAAGGCGCCCTGATTCAAGGGCGCCGATCCCGCCGTGTCGATCTTGTCCGCGATAAAGTCGAGGCTTCGTCGCGCGGTGTCCTCGGTCAACTCGGCCACCTCACGATAGCCCGCCAGGACATCCAGCGCGTCGTCGCGATTGGCCGGTGCCGCCAGGTATGCCGGGGTGCTGTAGAAGGCGAGTTGTCGGTTCGCAAGGTCCATGGCGGCATGCGGGTACGCCGCCCCCTGCAGGCTCGCGATGGCGGCCAGGGCTTCCGCATCGAGCATCTGCCGGGCGGCGCGGGCATGGGCCGTCTTCAAGGCGGGCCAGGCAAGCAGATCGCCCGGCGTGCCCTGATTGAGATAGACCGTGGAGGCGGGCAAGCTCCGCTGCACAGGCTCGTCCAGAGCGTCAACTTCCTCCAGGAACGCGGCCCCGCCGCCATCGTTAAGTACAATGCGGGGAAAGGCCCGGGCGAGATTGGCCACGCTCCCCCGGTAGAAGGGTTCGGGGGGCGGCACCACATTCTTCAAGACCAGCACGTCCGAGGGGATACCAAGGCCGAGTAACTCGCGTCGCTGAACGGCCACCATCTCCTGCAGATCCGCGGCGCTGCCCGGACTGGCCACGCCGACCTTGTGGCGATGATACGTGCTGGCGCCGCTTAGATCGAGCATGCGCGCCAGCGGCGAAAGGCCCGCCGCGTCGACATTGCTGATAAATCCTTTGAGCCCGGCATGCCTGAGCAACTGGGGGGTCTGGGGGGCGATCCCGGGCCCGTCCCAGGGCAGGTGCTGGGGTGTCGCACTCTGGAGTATCTCCCGAGCCATCCCCATGCCCATCTGCAGATTCCGCCAGAGCAGGGGACCGCCCGCTATCCGTTCGTCCACGGGCGCATACGTCGATCGGACCGTCGCACCGCCCTGCTGCGTCGCGGTGAGCATCGCATCCCGAAGATCGGAAAGGGCCACGAAGGGCTGGTACCATGCGGCCGCATGGCGCAAATCAAAGCCATAGCCCGCCGCCTCCCGCCACGTGAGCAGTTGATTGCGGGTCACTTCCAGTCGCTCGGGATCCGTGAGTTCGGGCGCGCCGTCCTCCTGAGCATGGCCGGTAACCACGCGGACGATGCCCGGCTGGTCTGTTCCCGGACGAACGACGAGGGCGTCCGAGAAGGCCGCTTCCGCGCCGCCGCTGTGAAGCCGGACAGAAACGGACAGCGCCTCTCCCCCGGGCAGTGCTTGAATCGGAACGGCGACCGGAACGCGCAGGGCACGCTGCGGATCAATGGGCTCGACTTCGATGAGATCCGGCAGCGACATTTCCGGGGTGGACACGATCACATCGATGGGCTCGGTGAATGCCTCCCGAGGATTGTAAAAGGTGAGCCAGGTGTCCTGGCGCTCATCGCCCGGCCCGCCGGAAAAAGTGCCCGCGTCTTCGAGCTCGGGGACCACGTAGAATTTTCCCAGTGGTAGCGCCGGGCGGATCCGCACGGACAGGGCAAAGCCGCTGGTCTTCCGCAGACGCGGCCGGTTGGCCATGGCGGAGGCCGTCAGTTGTTGCGTGGTCATGTCCAGAGTACGCGCCAGTTCTTCATAGTCCGCGCCGGGCACCTCCATCACCACCAGATTCAAACCGGGGCGCATGGGAACCGCCACCTGGGTCACACCCGCCTCCTCAAAGGGGCCGGGCTCGTATTCCTTGAGGGGAAATCCGTTCGCCCAGAGCCGCACACCCAACGGTGACTGAATGTCCAGAAATATCGCCTGGCCCTGGGTCGCATTGGCGTAGAACGCCGCATAGGCCACGCCGTCGGGACTTGAAGGAAAGAAGGGCTTCAAGTCAAGCTCCGCCTCCGGGGTGCCCGCCTGCTGCCAGATCGCTTCGCCTCCTTCGGCGGTTGGAATGCGCATCAGGTGCTGGGGACGGATTCGGGCAATACCGCTCGCCGTGGCCATGTAGTCGGTATCGCCCAAAACGGGCGCTTTCGACTTGAGCGCCCCGAGGATACCGCCGGGCACGTCGGACTTGAATGGACCACAAACGAGCCAGTGGGCAACGAATCCGCGATCGATCAGGGTATTAACGGTCTCCTGGGCGAGGACGGCGGGCGTCCAGGCCGCGATGGCAAGAATCGCAAGGGCAAGGGTCGACATTGCGCTTCTAGACACCGCCGCCCCCTTCCATCTCCCGCACCGCATCGGGCCCGGAAGTCGTCCCACGCGCGGTGTTCGCATAGGCGCGGTTGGCCTGAAATTGGAGCGTAAAGAGGACGATGCAGAGCATGGTGGTCAGGGCGATGGCGGGCTTTCCCCACACCTCGAAGTGAAGCAGCCAGCGACAGAAACCCGCCAGTGCGACGCAGGCCAAAGCCAGCGGAACCAGAAGCTGCCCCCCACCCGCGAGACTGGCGAGATCGATGATGTCCGCACTGGGATAAAAGCGATAAGACAGCAACGCCAGCAGCGCAACACGATAGCCGCCATTGCCGACCCAGACCATGGACCCCAGCAGCAGGGCCAACGCCAGCAGCGCCCAGGCCCACGCCAGAAGCGGAGCCGCCTGAAGCTGCGCCAGCGTGTCGGGCAACAGACCGATGGGATAGATGAGCAGGAGCAACGGCGCGAGATTCGCTCTGAAGTCGGGCATTCCCATGTACAACGTTTCGCGGTGAATACTGTTCGCCAGCAGGGCCACGGCAAGAAAGGGCACGAGCCGCCCCCAATTCCGAGTTTCGGGTGTGCCCGGAAAGAACTCCAGCATGATCAGCACGCCGAAGAGCGTGGCGTTGACACTGAACGGAAGAGTCGCCATGGTGAAGCAGGCCAACGCCACCAGAATACGCGCCCCGCTCGGCGATTCAATGAGGCGCAGGTACGCAAGTAGTGTAAGCAATGCCAGCAATGCGCCGATCAATTCGAAAAGCCCGTAGGCGCTGAACATCACTTCGGTCTTCACGGGATGGGCCATGAAAACGGCGGCGGCCAGTGATCCGAGCCACACGGGGCCTTTGACCATGCGTCGCGTGAGGTTGAAAAGCGTCAGCATGCATCCGTACAGGGTCAGCATGGCCAGCCCTTGAATCACACGGGGTGAATCACCAAGGCGTCCGAAAAAAGCGTTCAGCGCGGTTTCCACGCCGTCGGGAATGGCCTTCACACCCTGGAAGGGCGTGCTGGCCGAAGGGGACGGCAGGTTGAGCAGGCTGAGCCCATGGACCACACACAGGTAGACGAAGAGCGCCGCCATGAAGAAGGCGGGACCGGGCGGCTTGCGCGTCGTATTTGAAGGGGTGTGTTCATCCATCATCTGCCCGCCGATTATAGCGGGTTTGGCCTTGACAACTCCAAGAAACGATGTTTCAAATTGCAGGCCATCATCGAATCACACGTCGTCGACCACGATGAAGCCCATGTCCCCGATAGATCGATCCCGCGGCAATGGCCATGGTTACTCCGACACCAAAAGTCGCGTGGTTCAATACCAACAGAATCGCGGTAATCACGAGCCTCACAAGGGCGGCCAGTGTCGGGCTTGTCGCCACCCAGTCCGCAACGGGCGGACTGAGACGATAATAGACATCCACCAAGGCGGTTCCAACAGCGTTGCTAAGAAGGCTCTGGTCGCGAAATTCACGCAGCGAATCTATTTCCCTGGCCAGAGGCGATCCATAGGCGGCGGTCGCGATGAAACAGGGACTTCCCCCGCCGACGCCGCCATCGGTCAATCCGAGCAACCCCAGGGCGGCGAGAATCCTGATGAGCAGGTTGTCGCTGGATTCCCCCTCGCCCTCGCCCTCGCCCTCCCCTTCGCCCTCCCCTTCGGCCGCACTCAGCTCCACCACCGAAAGCACACCGGAGGTCGCCAACGCCACCGTTGCCCGACCCGCATGGACATCCACCGTCGCCTCGGCAAGCTTTTGCCATTCTTGTCCATCGGGTATGGCGAGTCGCGGGCCGGTGACTTCGTCCGACAGCAGGGCCAGCGGGTGGCGGTAGACACCGTAGGCCCGATTGACGTTCAGTGCGAGTCCATCGAGCACTACGGAAACAGGGAAGTCCGAAAGGGCGGCATCGCGGACCAGCGCGTATTCGCCGGCGCCCGTGCGTTCCGCCACGGCAACCGCCACATATTGCCCATCCTCACCCAGCGTGCCCGCGGGCACATCCGCGAATTGGTCCACTTCGTCCGGCCCCACCAGCGCCTCCAGGGCCTGAGCCGCCTGAACAATCAATACGCCCGTCTCCCCCGCGTCAATCACCTTCGCGGATGCGGTTACCCGAAGCTCTTGCTCCGGGGCCGTGAGACTCGGCAGAATCAGCGGCACATCCGAGTAGGCTTCGTTTTCAACCGAGCGCACCAGCATCGCCATAGAGGAAAAAGTCCGGGGCACTCCGTCTACATCGAAGCCCGCCGCGGCAAACCAGACGTCGCCTGGAAATTCGAGAAAATTATCGGGCTGGTCGGGCAGCCCGTTTTCGTCTCCGTCTCCCTCCGCGCTCGCGTAACCCAGCTCGATGGACGCGATCGGTCGCGTGGTGGGATCGCTCAAGGCCGTAGCGCGGACACTCAAGCCCAGCACCTGGTTAAAGCGATAGCCCGCGCCCAGGTCCAGCTCCAGACTATATGGCGACTGCAAGTCGCTGCCCAAACGTTGCCCCGGCAACTCACCGCCCTGCTGCGATACAAAGAATTCGACCAGCGAAGTATCGTCGGTCGCGTCCGTCTCCGCCAGCACGGGTACGACAATGCCACCCAGTGCCGAATCGACCCAGAAGGTCGCACCTGAAACGGGATAGCGAATCTCAACCTCGGTCAATGGGTCCGCCGTACCCGCGACAGCGGTCAGGGTTGAGCAGAGAACGGCAAAAAGAGCAATACGCAGCATGGGCAAAGCCACTCCAGGAAGCAGGCGTTTCCGTCCAGTATAGATGGACAGGCCTCAGGGCGCAAACAGCAGAAAAGGCCGCCCACGTCCTTGCAGGGACGAGGCGGCCTTCGATTGCACTGTGTTGTTAATCTCTAGCTTTTCTTGATCATCCCCATGCCCGCAAGGGTGAAAAGGGCCAGCAGAAACACAAAGATCCGCCCCAGAGCCGCTTCGATGCTTTCCGCACCTTCCCCGAGCAACGCGCAGCCCGGTGTCGGCTCTGGAAGCTGGGCCTCCAATTCCGCTTCGCTCAAGAGGCCATCGCTGTTCTCATCAAGCACGTCAAACTGCGCCTGGGTCAATGTGTTCAAAGTGGAATTGGCCTCGGCGAAGCTCAACAGGCCGTCCGAATTCGCGTCCGCCGACGCGAAGTCCTCCAGTAGCGCCTCAGCGGCATCCTCTATTTCTCCTTCTCCTTCTCCTTCTCCTTCTCCTTCTCCTTCTCCTTCTCCTTCTCCTTCTCCTTCGCCTTCGCCAGCGCTTGCGAGTACGGTTCGGTACACGTCCCCGTTTATCGTGCTGTCGGGGCTGAAATCACCGACGTGGATGTATATCGTGTCGCCGGGCTCATTGAAAATCACCGAATAGAAGACAAATTCACCCGCCGGTTGCAGGGTACTGACGATCTCGCCGGGCCCCTGCTTTCGCGCCGGGAGAGCGAAGTCGATCAGATTCACCGCGCCAAAGCCCCCGTTTACCAGGTAGCCTTCAGAGGTGATACCGGACACGCCGCCACCCAGATAGGCGTCTGTCGTGCCGACGAGAACGCCATCGTTCGCCCAATCCAGCGTCGCCTGACTATTAAAGGCCGCCACCAGTTCAACTACGGTAAAATAGCGCAACTCGTTGGTATTGCCGTCCATCGCGTAGACAATTTCATAACGTTTGTCCAGCGCGAGCGATGCGGAGTAACTGCCCTCGGGCTTTTCCACCACCTGATTCTTATACTTCGCGGACTTGGAAACGATTGGCCGGGGCGCCGATTTCTTCGCGCCCAGATCGAGCACCCGAAGTTCGCTCGGTTGCCCGAATACCCCCGCGTCAATGAGCACCAGTGTTTCCGTCAAGTAGATGGCCGAGTAATGGGGAACGTTGGCTACGATGGCCGCTTCGGTGAAATCATTCGGGCTCTCCGTGTCGAACTGATAGAGATTACCGCTGAATCCGGCGCCCAGCAGGGCATGTCGGCCGTCCGGGGCCATGGTGATGAAGGACGGATCGCCCGCGTAACCCGTGGCGATGGCGTCGTAGCTATCCGTATCCACAGCGGCCTGCCGATAGATGGTGTTGCCGTTCCAGACCAGCAGGGTACCATCGGGTAGACCGGTTCCGACCACGCTGAACGCGCCGGGGTCCGCTGCGGGAAAGTTCTGCTGCAGAACGAACTCGACCGCTCCAGCGCGCGGGACGCCGGTGAGGAGGGCGATGGCAAGACAGAAGGGTAGAACAGGTAATCGACGAAACATGGGGCTTCCTTTTCGCATTTTGATCCAACACGGAAGAAGAAGTGCGGCGCGTGCCGCTGTTGATATCCGTGATGGACCGTGTCCGTTTTGGCACATAGCACCTGTGCCATTGGCGTGGGAAGGACAAAAAGGGCAGGAGGGTAAACGCACGCCTGTCCCGCAACGACTTTCCCGCGAGTCATTGCAAAACTACCCCAGGCGGCACAGATATTCTGGCTTCCGGATCGACCTACTGACCGCGCCTTCCCCTCCATTTGGAAAGTGGCGATTGCGGTGTTCGTCCCCGGTTACAGCAGCGCGACTGCGACGGATTCACACCGTCTTCCCTGTACCCGCTCGGGGCTGACGATCAGGACCGTCAGCCCGTGGAGTATACGGTCAGGATCGGCGCCTTGTCAAAGCGAGAGCGTCCATGCGAGAGTTGACAACGAAAGGCTGATAGGTCACAGTTATGATCTTGTCTATCCGACGAACCTGACTTATCCGCACCACCAGAGGAGATGCATTTATGGCAGGTCAAAGTTTTCGGGCAACGCTTTGCACCGCGCTGATCGCGCTTCTGCCCGCCTGGGCCGAACCCACGTTCGGGGAACGCCTCGGCTGGAAACCTGAAGACCGGGTGTTAATACTGCACAACGATGACGTGGGCATTTCGCATGAAAGCAATCTGGGCACCATCGAGGGCTATGAGAAGGGACTACTCACATCCAACAGCACCATGATGCCCTGTTCGTGGGTGTTGGAGTGGCGCGACTACGTGCGCGACAATCCCAAGGTTGATAACGGCCTTCACCTCACCCTGACCTCGGAGTGGAAGCACTACCGCTGGCGACCCGTCGCCGGCGAACCGGCGGTGCCGGGCCTGATCGATGCGGAAGGCTACATCCACCGCAGCGTCCAGGATACGATAAAATACGCGACCGCGGATGAAGTGGAAGCGGAGATCCGCGCTCAAATAGCGCTGGCGGAAAAGATGGGCCTGCCCATTACCCATCTGGACTCCCACATGGGCACGCTGTTCTACAACCCGGCCTTCTTCGAACGCTACATCAAAGTAGGTATCGAGAAGCAGATACCCATCATGATGATGAGCGGTCGGGGCGAGCCGGAAAACGATACGCAGCGCGCCATGATGGCGGGCATCCGTGCGGCGGCGGAGGTCGTGTGGGCGGGTGGCCTGCCGGTGTTGGACTACCTCCAGACGTCCACGGCAGACACGGGCGACGCGAAGGTGATGACACAGACACTGATCGAGAATCTGCGCAAGCTCGAGCCCGGCATAACGCAGATCATCCTCCATGGCACCCGCCAGGGCTGCAACTTTCACGCGATATCCGGCTCCGGCGAAAAGCGCGAGGCCGAACTGGAAATGGTGCTGAGCGAGGATGTGAAGAAGGTAATCGAGGAGGAGGGCATCATCCTCACGACCTACCGCGAACTGATGGAACGGCGCAAGGCGGTGAAATAGCGCCTCGCCAGTCCGGCCTACTCGGTAATCAGCACCGGCGTGCCCACGGGCAGTTTCTCGAACGCCTTGATCACGTCATCGTTGAAAAGACGGATACATCCATGGGACGACGGCGTGCCGATAAGGGCTTCGCCGTTGGTCCCGTGGATGTAGATGCATCGCTCTTTCGAGTCCACCAGCACGCCATCTTCCGTCTTGCCTTTGTTCTTGCCGGGCTCCATCCCGTCGAGCCACAGCACGCGCGTCAGCACGAGATCCTCTTTCACGTCGTCGCCCGGCTTCCAGATTTCCTTCGTGGGAATGCGCGACCGGAACACCTGCCCCCACGGCGCGCCCTCGCCCAGTTTCATATCGACGCGGTGCCAACCCAGGGGCGTCTGGAGACTGCCGGACGCGGAACCCGTGCCCGCCCTGGCGGTGGCGCAGGGCACCTCCCACACAACCGCATTGTTCTCGATGATATGGAGCCGCTGACGGGCGACATCCACCCAGACCCCAAGGCCGTTCCCGACCCTCTCTTCCCATCCCCGGCTCTTCAGTTGCTCAAGGTTTGCTTCGGTCATGGGCGTTCCTTCTGAAGGCGCATCGGTCGGGGCTGCCACCGCATCCGGCGGAGGCACTTTGACGATTTCGGCGTCTCCCGTATCAATCTTGATCCCTTCGGCCGCCTGAATCTCCACCGGAACGCCCGCTGGAACCGCAAGGGTATAGCCTGTCTCAGGGGCGAATGACACCGTCATGGCCCCCTTCGGGTGGGGAACGGTCAAGCTCATTTCGGGGAGTTCCGCAATCAACGGAGGGGCAATTCGCACGCTGCCCCAGCCGGGTGTTCCCGGCGTCAGACCAAACACGCGCTCCGCGATCAAGTAAATCGGGCTGCTCGACCAGGGGTGGCACCAGCTCATGTTCTTTTTCTGCGAGGGACTCCAGACTTCCGTCGCCGCCGTCGCTCCCATCCGCAGCATTTCCTTCCAGCCGTGCTCGGAATCATTGGTGAGCAGGGCGTAACCGAGATCGGGCGCGCCCGCATTGAAGCAGGCCTCGATAACGTAGGAAGCAATGTAGGGGCTGCAATTCAAGCCGCGCTGCCGGATGAGCTCAAGCATGGGTGCCGGCCCCGCCCCGGCGGTCAGGCCGAAGGCCAACGGAATCGCATTGGCGTGGAGAGAGCTGTGCTTCGAGCCGGGCGCGTCGAGAAAGAGCCCCGTAGCCGGATCGGCCAGTTGGGTGGCGAAGGCCGCCGCCACACGCTCGGCCCGGGCGTCATAGGTCTGTCCGTCACGACCGAGCACGCGCTCGAGGCGGGCCGCCGCGCGCAGCCCGCCATAGTAAAAGGCGTTCAGTACGGTGTTCGCCCGTGTCGAAGCGTAATCATAATCATATCCATCGCGCAGATTGCCGGGCCAATCCACCACAAGCCACTTCTCCGGCTTGTTGAGTCCTTCGATGAGACCCGCCCCCTTGTCAAACCCTTCGTAATACTTGAAAAGGCCGGGAAGCACCGTGTCCACCATGGCGGAAAGCATGGCGGAATCGCCGGTGTGGAGATAGTAGTTCTCCAGCATGAGCGGATACTGAAGGGGAAACTCGGCTATCTCCTGCATGAAATTTCCCGGCGCCACCGCCATCATTCCCGGATGCACCTGGCAGGAAAGGTAAAAGTCGTAGAGCGCTTTGCGCGTCAGGCTGCCATCGCCCGTGAGCCACAAGTGGGACCGGGAAGTTATCACGGCGTCCCCGAGATACTGACCCTTCTCCCGCGACGGACAATCGAGAAAGCCGCCCTGCGCGCCCATCTGCACGGCATTCTTACAGATCGCGAAGACATTCTCGAGCGAGGCGTCGGTTGATGTGAACTGGGCCGCCTGCGCATTGAAAGGATGATGGCGCACCTCCACCCACACGACCGGGGGGACCGGGGCATCAAGAATCTCGATGTATCGAAAAGCCCGGTAGTCGTAGAACGCGATGGTGTCCTCACCGCCGGAAAGCACGGGCTTCTCCTCATACACCAGATTGGGGGTCTTGAAACGCACGCGGGCGTACTCATCGAGCTGTTCGCCGTGGCGCACAATCAGGGGATGCCCGGCTTCGCCCTGGATCTGGATTACGGTATGTCCCACGACTTCCGCGCCGAAATCGTAGAAGTAACCGCCACCGCCCAGCTCCTTGACCACGGCCGGATCCAGTCGGTAGCGCTGGAGCGGCTGCGTGGCCTGCAGAATGAACACATGATCCTGACGCTCCACCAGCGGCTCCACCCACGCGCTGTCGTCGAAACCTGACTTGTCCCATCCGGCGGGGAAGGCGCGCATATCGATGTTTTCCAGGAACTGCGTGGCGTAGCCCGTCGCAACTTCGCCGGGAAAGGCCGCAAGCTCATGGGCGCGCCAGGTCTTGTCGGTTACGAAACTTTCCTTCGTCCCGTCCGCGTAGCTCACGTCGAGCCGGGCGATGAAGCCACTCCGATTGTCCCCGCTGCACCACACCCGGTTGCGCAGCCCCTGATAAAAGACATGGCTCGCGAGGCAATTGTCTCCCGCATCCAGAAAATCCGTTACGTCGAGCCAGTAATAGGGATAGGAAAAATGGTAACCGCCCTCGGGGCCCTGTACCACGGGGTAGCCGTTGATCGAGAACTTGTAGTAGTCATCGCCCGAGATGAAGAGTTGCGCGCCGGCGGGCTTCTCCTTGAGCTGAATGCCCTTGCGCAGAAGCGTGTGGATATTTCGCGGACCGGAAGCCTCCGGGGGCTCCGCCTTCTCCCGCTGCAGAAAGTTCACCACGGGCTCCCCCTCCATCCTCGGATCGCGAAGCCACTGGGCACCCTCAAACACATCCGCTCCGGCCGCCGCCGAAAGAGCGAACAGTACCGGAAGCAAAACGTATCGAAACATCAAGGCCAACTCCTGTTTGAATGGGGGTACTGCTAGGAAGAACGCGCCATCGCGCCGGTCGGGTACCGACGCCGGGCAAACGCGGCGCCGCGCGGTCACGATTCACGCACGATGGACGCTCTGGCCTTCAGGTCGGCGGTATACGCGTCGATGCAGGCATTCTCCGCCTGATCGAAGAGATGCTGGCGGACCTCTTCCTTCACTTCGTCGAATTCGCGGGGCTTCGCGGGAATGTAGTCCAGCACCTTAACGATGTGGAGCCCGAAACGGGTCTTGAACACCTCGCTCACTTCGCCGGGGCGCAGAGCGAAGACCACTTCCTCAAACTCCGGCACCATCGTACCGCGGCCGAAATAGCCCATATCGCCGTGGTCGTCGCCACAATCGTTGCAGCCGCCGGTAAAGGAGGAAAAGGGCTTGCCCTCGTCGATCTGTCTGCGCACATCGTTGAGCGTCTCTCGGGCGGCGTGCTCGTCCAGTATGTTGCCCGTGGTATGGCAGATTATGTGGCTCGCGCGAATATGCTCCTCGGTGCGAAACTGCTCCGGATGGGCCCGGTAGTACGCCAGGCAAGCTTCGTCGGAAGGCCGCTGCACGGCGGCGCAAATCTGATCGAGCAGGCCATCAATTTTTTGCCGAAGTTCTACGTCGGCCTCCAGAGCCTCCAAGGTCAGTCCACGCTGCTCCAGGTACTTCTGAAAGGTGTCGGGGCCACCCATACGCTGCACGGCATGTTTCACTTCGCGCTTCACGTCCACCGCCCGAATGGCGGGGCCTTCCTTCACGGCCGCCTGGCGCACGAGCACGCGCTCGATCAGCGCGGACTCCGCCCGTTCCATCTGTTCGCCCTCGGAAAGCGCCGCGAAAGCGCGGTCCTGAGCCTCCAGTTCCATTCGGACGGCCGCGATGGCGTCACCATCCAGCAATTCTCCATTCACTTTCAAAGACACTCAGAATATTCCTCTATCGGGGCCAGATGCGCGAAAAAGACTACACGTTGGTAGTGTAGCAGAAGCGGCGATTTGATTACAGATTGGTGCCGGGGGGGCATTCGTGGCAACCGAGTGACCAAACCTGCTACCGTAATAGACGTGGTCAAGATACTTTGTCGGGGGAACGACGGGGATCGCGGTCACAAAGCGTATCTCGACGTCATTGATTGTCCACTTCTGTAGTACCTGCGGAGAGCAACGCTTCCCCGCCAGGTTCACCGCGGGTCCCCCCAGGCCCGTCGATGAACCGATTGGGGGAAACGTCTCCCGGGTCTTCGGAAGGGCGTCGAAAATCTTACAGCGCTCCGCCGTCGGCCGCTATCCGCGCGGTGGAGACCCGTGGTAATGAAAGGGAACCAACATGCTTGACTATTATGAACGCAGCCTCATCTTGCACGAACATCTTCGGGGGAAGATTGGCACCGTCGGCAAGATGCCCATCGTGGACAAGGACGACCTGTCCCTGGCCTACACCCCCGGCGTGGCGCGCCCGTGCAGCGTCATCGCCGAGAACAAGGACAAGGCCTGGGACCTTACCCTGAAGCGCAACACGGTCGCCGTCGTCAGTGACGGGTCCGCCGTGCTGGGCCTCGGCAACATCGGCCCCTACGCCTCCATCCCCGTGATGGAGGGCAAGGCGCTCCTCTTCAAAGATTTTGCACGAATCGACGCATTCCCCATCTGCCTCGACACGCAGGACGTGGACCAGATCGTAAACACCGTCCGGATCATTGCCCCGGTCTTTGGCGGCATCAACCTGGAAGACATCTCGGCACCGCGTTGCTTCGAGGTGGAACGCCGCCTCCAGGATATCGGTATCCCCGTCTTCCACGACGACCAGCACGGCACGGCCATCGTGCTGCTGGCCGCACTCTTCAACGCCTGTGAATTGCTTGACAAGCCCCTGGAGTCCCTGAAGGTGGTCATCAACGGCGCGGGCGCCGCAGGGACCGCCATCGCAAAGATTCTCCGGTGCGTGGGGCACGATGAGACCGTCTGCGGCTCCGTGGCCGATGTCATTATGTGCGACACCAAGGGGGCCATTCACCGCGGGCGCTCCGACCTCGCCGGCTACAAGCTCGAAATGTTGACCTATACCAACCGCGAAAGTCGCGCCGGTTCGGTACACGAAGTCATCGAGGGCGCGGATGTTTTCGTGGGCGTCAGCAAGGGCAATCTCCTCACCGCCGACGACGTGAAACGGATGAATCCCAACTGCATGGTGTTCGCCATGGCCAATCCCCAACCCGAGATCGAACCCGACGAGGCGCGGCGCGGCGGCGCAGCTATCGTCGGCACGGGACGAAGCGATTATCCCAACCAGGTGAACAATCTCCTCGCCTTTCCGGGCATCTTCCGGGGTGCGCTGGACGCCCAGGCCACGCGCATCACCGAATCGATGAAGATCGCCGCGGCGCGCGCCCTCGCAACCGCCACCAGCGACATGACCGCGGAGCGCATCCTCCCCGACCCCCTCGACCGGACCGTGGCGGCCTATGTCGCCAAGGCCGTGGCAAAAGCGGCGATTGACGAGGCCCAGATGTCGGGTGCCCACTAGGCCCCGCATTGAGACTCACGTCGCTCAACATCAGACTAATTCATGGGACGGATCCCCGCTCGATAGCGGGCATCCGTCCCATGTCTCTTGCTGGTCAACAGGCTATCGCTGGGCCTCCATCTCGGCGAGGAAGGCCTCGAGATGGGGCTGGCCCGCTTCCGCGAAGTGGGTAACGTTTTCCCGCTCGATGATTTTGAGCAGCCGGTCATACGAGCCATCGCGGATGGCGTCTTTCGGCGTCCGCCGGCACTTCAAGTAGAGCAGGGGCAGGCGCGCCATTTCTACACGCGCCAGGATCTCGGGGTTGTCCGCGACGCGCTCGGCCTGATCGAAAATCGCTCCTGCCTCCTTGATGAACTCCTCGTTATACAGGGGATCATTCGGCTGGATCCAGATCATGAAGTGCGTATCTGGCGTGACCAGATTCTGGGCGAGGTCGAAATACTCCCGGATGTACTGCCCTGAACGGCCGTAGAAGCCGTACATGAAGTCGTCGATGATGGGTTCTACCTCGACATCCGGATTCCAGAGGAGCTTGGAAATCAGGTAGGCCTTCAGCTCGGAGAAGTCGCCGCCACGGCTCTGGTAGGCCGCCTGCTCCATGATGCCAATGGCGTTGTGGTCGCGCAGGGTCTGGATGTTTGGCTGCAGCACGGCAAAGTTCGGGAAAGGCATGACGTAGTTGCTGAAGCTGACCACGTAGTCCCAGATATAGATGTTTTTCGCCTTCGCCGCCCAGCCTTTCATGTCCTCCACAAAGGACACATTCTGCGGACAGGTGAGGAAATCATGGGCGAAGCAACACTCGATGCTGCAGAAGCGGATGACCACATTGTCCCGGGGTTTGATGGTCTTCGGGGGCTTGCGCGTGTACTGGTAGGCCAGCGTGCCCACGTACTTGTCCGGAAGCTCCTTCTCGATGCGTTCGGCCACTTGATTCACAAACCAGACGACCGGTCCGGCCTCGCTCTCTTCGCGCGTCGCAATGGCCTGGCAGTTGTCGCACTGACACGCACCGTGCCAGTCGTTCTGCGAGACGCAATAGATCAGGTTGTCGGGATTCTCCCGCATGCGCTGTTTCAGGCGCTCGGTCAGCATGTCCAGCACTTCCGGATTCGTCAGGCAGAGCTGGGCGCGGTCATGGGTGCGCTCGCCGTCGATAAGACTGTACCACTCGGGATGGGCCTCGAAGAACTCTTCCGGTGGCAGGAGCGGATAGAAGGTGTGGACCGCCCAGTAGCCCTCCACCCCGCCCGGCTGCACGCGCGTACCCATGGCGCCGTTGCCCCGGTTGTGCGCGGCCCAGATCGGGTCGAAGGCTTCGAAATAGAAGTCATTCCGCACGCGGATGCCCGGCTTGTCGGCAAAGCGCAGCAGGCGGAAGGCATAGCTTTCCCGCTTGGGAGCCACGGTAACTTTCGGTGTGTAAAAACGAACGCCCAATTCGTTTTCCAGGAAGGCCATCACGCCATACATCGTGCCGCGCTGACTGCCACCGTAGATTGCGATGTTCGCACCGTTGTTGTGATAAATGAAGGACTCATCGTGGACTTCGGGCGCCTTCGCGTCCTTCTCCGCCAATTTCGCGGTGAGGTCATTCCAGCCAATGGCAATGGCAGGCTTCTCCCCCACTTCGCCGGGTGCGACAACCGGCAGCGTGACGCCGCTGATCTCGGCCAGCCAGTGCTGGAGCTCCTTCGCGGCCCACACCTCGGACTCCGAAGCCGCCGCATCCACCGCAATGACGTAGTCACTCGCGCCATTGGCAAACAGGGGGTGGTCTACGGGCGTGCCCGCAGTGAAGGCCATGGAGTAATAGGCCGCCAGGCTGCCCGCGAGTTTGGTCTTTACGTTCAATACATACTGGCCGAACTCGGAACTGTCCACGGGCAGCTCCATAACTTCATTCACGTTCCACGGCCCCGTCCAGAGCACCGTCTGATCCGTAGCGCGGCGCAGTTCCAGGTCCGCGCCGAGAACCACATTGCCCAACAGGGAGGCCGGTGCAGTGAAGGTAAGCGACGCGGGCTCTTCCCCCTTCTGACCCGCCTCGAAAAGGTTAATCCGACTCGAAAAGTCGTCCTGGGCAAAGGGAAGAAAGCGGCAGGAGAAACCCCAGTCGTTCCCCTGATCTTCAACCTTGATGAGCAGCGCGTTGCTGCCCTTTTTCAGCAGAACGGGCACCTGGTCGCCATCCAGGACCAGACCCCGCGCCCCCGCGTGATCAAAAACGACCTCCCCATTCAGCCACACCCGGCAACCATCATTGCTCCCCAGCGAGAGTACCGCCGCCGTATCGGCGTCGGACTTAATCTCCGTGAAGGCATAGGCGAGATTCAGGTCGATCTTGCCGAAGATGGCGCTCAAATTGACATCATCCGTGGACGAATTATGGGCCGTCCACACGGCCTCCCCTCCGGGAAAAACCACCTTCTGCCCGGCGACAGGCTTCACGGCCCCTTCCTCGCCCTGGGCCTCGAAGTAATTCCGGTCAAAGCCCTGGAGATGAAAAAGATCGCCCGCTTCGGGCAGTTTTCCTTCCGTGGCAATGGGACCAAGCAGCAGCCAGTCCCGGAGGTAGGTGGAGGATGGCTCCGCGGCGGGGACGCTCATGGCCGCGAGCAGGGTGAGGGAAAGGGTGATGAGGGGGTACAACTTGGTCATGGGGAGCTCTCCTTATAGCGGGAGCATCTTAGCAGGGCATCGCGGTAAAATGCGATGATGCGAACTGGCTCATTTGCAGAGAACGGCCTCGCTCAGATGCTACCTATCATTCTCAAACAAGTATCCAACCTGCAATCGAAAGATATGGACACCGCTCCGGCAATTCGGATTCGAGTTTCACGCGGTATGCCTTTCCATCGCGAACCAAATCTCGCTTAATCCCCTCATCCGAAGTCAAGGCATAGCCATCGGTGGTTTCCGCAAACGTGCCCAATTCTCCCGTCTCAATGGCATCGCCCTCTTTTAAGGGGCGACTCCATCGCTTTTGCAGGCTGTATTTTCCAGAAGTATGGAAGGTCAAGACGGTATGCGCATTGTCAAACCTGCCTTTAAGTCGCATTACGCAAGTGAAGCGGGATGTTTTCGACTCTTCCCTGATGATTGCCGGGAGATACCAGAGAAGAACCAGTGTTCCGAGATCGGTCATACAGGCGATCAGTATCAGCCACCACGGCCATTTGTTCAGGATTATCGCGAGTGTAAGCGACAGAGGCCCAAGCAGCGGGACAAGGATGGGCGAGAAGCTCTCGCTCACGTCCGTAGGCCGTTTCCGGCAGATGAGCCCTGAGAGGGCGCTAATAACTTGGATAAATACACCAAAAACGACCAGAACGATGGTGAGGACAATCATGTGCTCGGTGGCCCCTTTGGCGTGCGCCGACGAGGAATTACGCTCATATCAGGATCGCTCCCGCCGAGATTCACAAGCCGTCGCGCGCTTTCGCGTTCCACGAGGACCTGGAGCGCGGCATTAATCACCGTCGAGTGGTCGTCCGTGCCCAGAAGTTGCGCCGCGCTTTGGAAGAGTTTGTCATCTATTTCGAGAGCAATTCTCATGAATTTCTATCTCAGACAAGCGAGCCCCCGAATGTTACCCAGCATCGGTAAGTCCGCAAGCTCTTGCGCGTCAGTTTCCGCCTTGGAGGGTCTTGGCGCCTATTTGTGCCATTGGTCTCCCGGATCCAGCAGCGCGAGGTAGAATGACGTGTCCACGAAGACGGCTTTCACGCCGAGTGTTCGTCCCGAAGGTATCTGTCGTGGTTCTCGGAACTATCCCCGGGAAGTCCACTCGCCCTGCCGATTACGCTGGCGAGTTCCTCCGCCAGCGTCTTTCCGGTGGAGGGAGGCACTGTGTCATGATCTACCGGAAATAATTCGACGCGAACCCGGGCACCCTCGACCAATTGGACGGGCTCGTCGAACACGACCTTGCCTGATTCAATGTGGCCTTGATAGGTCATGGTTTGGCCCCCTTTCTTTGGGCTGATTTAATCGCTTTAAGCCACTATACAACTCCGCCGCATCTTCCGCGTACGTCGTAGTCGGCCATCGTGATCACTTGTATTCGTTGCCAGCAACTTCATCCTAGCCGAGGCGGAGTATTCTGTCAAGGAGGCCAAGTCACGAATTGGACGGATAGGACGGACAGGACCGATCGGATGCTTGCTTCTGATTGGTCTGAGCCGCCCGTGACCCCGACATTATAAAAACGGGCCGTCCAGTCGGGCGGCCCGTTCTAATCTTCAGCTATCGCGCGCTACCTTCAGCACACATCCATCTTGGACAGGCTGATCATCTCGCCCGCGCTCAAGTTCAGCGTGGGCGTGTAGCCGGGCAGGGGCTTGATGTGGGTGTGGAAGGCGTCCAGAAACCAGAAGGGCTGCGGGAAGTATTCGTCTTCCATTTCCGCCGGAGGCACGATCCAGTTGTAGGCGCCGAGGACGACCGGGGGCGCGTCGAGGTGGTCGAAGGCCATGGTGCTGATCTGCGAAGCGATAGTGTGCATGAAGCTGCCGCGTTCGCAGGCGTCGCTCGCGAGGATGAGGCGGCCGGTCTTCTTCACGGACTGGTAGAGCGTGGAGTAGTCGAAGGGTACCAGGCTGCGTCCGTCGATGACTTCGGTGGAGATACCGTGCTGCTCTTCGAGCTGCTTCGCGGCGTCCAGCGCGCGGTAGAGGGTCGCGCCGAAGGTGAGAATGGTGAGGTCCTTGCCTTCCTTCGCCACGAAGGGTTCGCCGATGGGCACGCGGTAGTATTCCGCAGGCACGCCTTCGGGGTGGACCGTCTCGGTCTGGCTGCTGTAGAGGCGCTGGCTCTCGAAGAACACCACCGGATCATTCCCACTGAGGGCGGTGGCCATCATGCCCTTGGCGTCGTAGGGCGTGGCGGGGAACACAACTTTCAGGCCGGGGATGTGGGCGCAGAGGGCGGTCCAGTCCTGGGAGTGCTGGGCGCCATACTTGTTGCCGACGGACACGCGCAGTACGATGGGCATCTTGCAGTAGCCGCCGGACATGGCCTGCCATTTGGACATCTGATTGAATACTTCATCACCGGCCCGGCCGAGGAAATCGCAATACATCAGCTCCACCAGGGCCTTGCCGCCTTCGAGGGCATAGCCCACGCCGGTACCCACGATGGCCGCTTCGGAGATGGGCGAGTTGAAGAGACGGTGATAGGGCAGGGCTTCGGTGAGACCCTGGTACACGGCGAAGGCGCCGCCCCAGTCGCGGTTTTCTTCACCATAGGCCACCAGACGGTGGTCGTTGTAGAAGTGGTGCACGACGGCTTCGAAGATGGCTTCGCCGTAGGTTACGGCCTTGGTGCCCTTGAGCACCGCGCCGGTCTCGTCGATACCCTTGCGGGACTTCTTCGCGATGGACTTGACTCGGGGAATCTCTTCCATGGGAATGTTCACGTCGTCCTTGCGGCGCAGGCCGGGCAGGGCGGCATCGATTTCATTGCTGAACATGATCGGGGCGATCCCAGTGCGAACACCGAGGGCCAGGCGCGGCGAGTGATCGCAGTCCACCGCGAGGCGGCAGGCCTTGGTGCATTTGCGAGTGGCATAGGCCTGGACCGCGTCCAGATCGGCCTGGGTGGCGACGCCGGCATCTACCAGCTTGCCGCCGAACTCGACAATGGGGTCGACCTTGCGCCACATCTCGATCTCTTCACGCTCGCGGTAGGAAGACTGGTCGCTCGGGGAGTGGCCGGTCTGGCGGTAGCACTGCACATCGAGCAGGACCGGCCCTTTGCCCGCATGGAGCAATTCCAGCTTGCGCTGGTAGGCATCCGCCACGCTGAGGGGGTTGTTGCCGTCCACGCATTCCGCGTGCATGCAATCGGGATTCACCGCCGCGCCCACGCGGGCCAGTCGATCAAAGCCCATGGTCTCGCCGATGGGCTGGCCGCCCATGCCGTAGAAGTTGTTCATGAAATTGAAGACGATGGGCAGGCCGCCGCGGAAGTCCTTCTCCCACAGGCGGGTGAACTGGCCCATGGAGGCAAAGCCGAGGGCTTCCCACACCGGGCCGCAGCCCATGGAGGCGTCACCGATGTTGGCAATGGTGATGCCGCCGGCCTGCTGCACCTTCTTGAAGAGCGCAGAGCCCGTGGCGATGTCGGCACTGCCACCCACGAGGGCGTTGTTCGGATAGATGCCAAAGGGTGTAAAGAACACGTGCATGGAACCGCCCATGCCCTTGTTGAAGCCGGTCTCGCGACCGAAGATCTCGGCGAGTAGGCCGTAGAGCAAGAAGTCGATGCCGAGTTCCTCCTTGTCGACGGTGCTGAGGGCGTCTTTCTTCCCCGCCTTGAGGCCCGTCCAGTCGGGCTCGTTCTTCTCGACGATGCGAAGGATGCGCCCATCCCAGAAGCTTTCCATGATGCCCTGGAGGCCGGTGTCGCGCAGCTCGTCGATGGCGCGCATGCCCTTGGCGATCACTTCGCCGTGGCTGCGGTGGCTGCCGAAGATGTGGTCGTTCACCGCGAGGTGGAAGCACTCGCCCACGGCGGCGGCTTCCTGCCCGGTGGAAAGGTGGGCGGGGCCGGCGTGGTTGTAGTTGATGCCCTGGTAGCTCTGGGTCTTTTTGATGCTGTCGAGCATGTTCTCGAATTCGCGGATGACCACCATGTCGCGGTAGGCGCGGAGCAGACGCTCGGGCGTGATGGCCTTGTTGCTCTTCAGCTCGTCTTTGACGGATTTCTTGTAGGCGTTGACGGGGATGTCGCCGATCTTGACGTAGTCGGATTTCCGGACTACTTCCGGCACGACCATGAGGGGCTTGGGCATGGGTGGTTCCTTGTTTTGGTTTAACGTTGCAATATCGTTTTCGCGCGGTTTGGTGCGCGGATGAAAATCTCTGTGCCGCCCTTTCAGGGCTCAAACAAACTTTTTAACTTGTGTCCCCAGGGTTCCGCTCGTACCTCGCTTCATCCGCCTGCGGCGGACTACGCTATGTCGCCCCTGCGGGGCTAAGAAACCAACAAATTTGCGTTAATTTGCGGTTAAACTCTTTCTCAAAAATCCGCCGTCTCCAGCAGGGTCTTCAGGTGGCCCATGAACTGCGCCGCGACGGCCCCGTCGATAACACGGTGATCGCTGCTCAGGGTCAGCTTCATGATCGGGCGCACCTGGATGCCGCCGTCGATAACCACCGGGCGGTCCTTGATCTGGCCGATGGCCAGGATTGCGCTGTCGGGCTGGTTGATGATGGCCGTGAAGTGGTCCACACCGAAAGCACCGAGGTTCGACACCGTGAAGGTGTTGCCCTGGTAATCATCCGGCGTGAGTTTGCCGGTCTTGGCCTTCTCCACCAGGGCCTTGCAGTCGCGGCTGATGTCCTGCAGGGACTTCGTCTCGATCCCCTTCACTACCGGCACAATGAGTCCGGCGGGCAGCGCCACAGCGAAGCCCAGGTTGATGGTGCTGCGCATTTCAATGGCGTCGCCGAGCCACTTGGCGTTCACCACGGGAAAGGCCTGGATGGCCCGGGTCGTGGCGCGCATGACGAGGTCGTTGAAGGAGGGCTTGAAGTTCGGCAGAGCGCCACGGAAGGCCACGGCCTCCTTCATGTCCACTTCCACGGTGATGTAGAAATGGGGCGCGCCAAACTTGCTCTCCACCATGCGCTGGGCAATGATCTTGCGCATGGGCGTAAGGGGTACGCGCTCGCCGGTCGTCGCGGGCAGGGACACTGGGGCCGCCGGGACTGCGGGTGCAGCAGAGGCCGCAGCGAGTACATCGTCCTTTTCCACTCGGCCCGTCGCGCCGCCGGGGGCCACCGTGGTGATGTCGATGCCATGCTCGCGGGCGATCTTGCGGGCGGTTGGGGTGGAGCGTACCGCGTCTCGCTTTTCGCTGTAAGCCAGCACGTCTTCTTCGATGATGCGACCTTCGGGGCCCGTACCGGCGACGAAAGAGGAATCGATATGGAGGCGATCCGCCGCGGAGCGCGCGCGTGGCGAGATGGCGCCACCGGCGTTGGCCGCGGGCACTTCGGCCACCGGCGTGGACGCGGCAACTGGAGCAGGAGCAGCCACGGGAGCCGGCGCGGCAACTGGCGCGGCCGCAGGCGCAGGGGCGGCTGCCGGGGCACCGGGGAGATCCGGCAGGGCTTCGTTCGCATCGCCCACCAGCGCGACCACGGTCAGCACGGGCACTTCGATCCCCTCGGCGATGATGATCTTGCGAAGTACGCCGGCGGCGGTGGATTCACATTCGATTTCGGCCTTGTCGGTCTGGATGGTGAAGATCGGCTCGCCCAATGCGATGGTGTCGCCTTCCTTCTTCAGCCACTGCGTGATTTCGGCCTCTTCCACGCTCTGTCCCAGTTGGGGGAGTTTAATTTCGTGCATTGGGTTTCCTGTCTTCCTGTTCTAGACTCATTCAAAAGCGACGCCCGGGAGCACGGACTTTCTTGTCCGTGTACATCGTGTGCCTTTGGCACACGATACGCGGGTAGGAAAACCCGCGCTCCCGCTTTACTACGCCACCATCACCCGAACGTCATTCGCTTCACAATACTCTTCATAATCACGCGGCAGGGGCGCATCCGTCACCAGCACATCTAACTGAGACAACTTGCCCGCCTGGGCGAAGGTCACCACGCCTACTTTATTGCTGTCGGCGAGAAGAATGACCTCGCTCGCCCGCTCCATCACCAATTCTTTGGTGTAGGCTTCGCCCGCATCGGTCGTGGTAAGGCCCGCTTTCAGCGAGAGGCCGATGGTGCCCATAAAGGCCTTGTCGATATGCATCGGTTCCAACATCAGGCGCGTTAGCGGCCCGACCATCGTCTGGCTCAAGCGGCGCAACTCGCCGCCAATGAGGATCAACTGAGGTCCGCTGCCCGCGAGTTCGGTGGCCGCGCGCAGAGAATTCGTCACGATGGTGATCGCGCCGCCGTAGTCGCGCAGCAGTCGCGCGAGTTCCAACGCCGTGCTGCCGCCGTCGAGATAGATCGTGTCGCGGGGCGCAATCAATTCCAGGGCCTTACGGGCGATCCGCTGCTTCTCCGATTTGGCGAAGGCGGCCTTGTCGTCGAAGAAGGGCTCTTCATAGCGCTTCTCCCCCACCGAAACCGCGCCGCCATGAACGCGACGGGCCTCACCGAGGCGCTCCAGCTCTTCCAGATCGCGCCGGACCGTGGCAGGAGAAACCTGAAGCGTCGCGCAGAGTTCATCTACCCGGACAATCGCGTTTTCGCGTAGAATAGCACGCAGCCTGTCCACGCGCTCCGCAGCGATTTCCCGTGTCTTATGAATCTGGGCAGTAGGCATACAAAAGATAGTCCTTGAAACTTAGTGAGAGTTTATACTATATTTTCGGAAGAAATCAATCACAAATAATCAAACTCCTTCACATAAAAACAACAGGAAGCTAACACATCATGACCCAGACCCGCGCACTCCGCCTCTATGACAAACACGATCTTCGGCTGGAAGTGTTTGATTTGCCTGCTCTTAAGGACGACGAGATCCTGGCCACCGTCAAGACGAACAGCATCTGCATGTCGGACTATAAGATCGTGCAGCAGGGCTCGGATCACAAGCGCGTTCCGAACAACCTGAAGGAAAAGCCCATAATCCTGGGCCACGAGATGTGCGGCGAGATTGTGGAAGTGGGTGCTAAGCACAAGGACCTGGTGAAGGTCGGCGCGAAGTACAGCCTTCAGCCCGCGCTGAACATTCCCGGCCGCGAATTCGACGCGCCGGGCTACTCCTTCCCCTACCTGGGCGGGCACGCAACCCACGTGATCATCCCCCGTGAGGTTATGGAGCAGGATTGTCTGCTTTCCTATGACGGTGAAGGCTACTTCCAGGCATCCCTGGCCGAGCCCGTTTCCTGCATCGTGGGTGGCTTCAATGTGCAGTACCACTTCGAGCACGGGTCCTACGTCCACCAGATGGGCATCGACACCAACGGCAACATGGCCCTCCTCGGCGGCACGGGCCCCATGGGCCTGGGCGCAATCGACTATGCGCTTCACGGCCCGAACAAGCCGAAGATTCTCGTGGTGACGGATATTGATCAGGCCCGCCTGGATCGGGCGGCGTCTCTCTTCACCGTGGCGGATGCCAAGGCGAACGGCGTGGAGTTGCACTATGTAAACACCGGTGGCGGCAACCCCGTGCAGGACATGAAAGACATCACCGGCGGCAAGGGCTATGCGGACGTGTTCGTCTTCGCGCCCGTGGCCGGATTGATTGAGCAGGCGAGCGCCATCATGGGCGTGAACGGCTGCCTCAATTTCTTCGCGGGTCCGACGGACACGGAGTTCAAGGCGACGATCAACTTCTACGACGTGCACTATGCGGCCCACCACGTGGCGGCGAACAGCGGCGGCGACACGAACGACATGCGCATCGCGCTGAAGTACATGAGCGAAGGCAAGCTGAAGCCGGCGGTGATGGTGACCCACATCGGTGGCCTGAACGCCTCCGCCGAGACGACCGAAAACCTGCCGAAGATCCCCGGCGGCAAGAAGCTCATCTACACCACGAAGAACCTGCCCCTCTTCGCCCTGTGGGACCTGCCGGAACTCGGCAAGAACGACCCCTTCTACGCGAAGCTGGCGGAGATCACCGCGGCCAACAATGGCCTCTGGTCGCTTGAAGCGGAAGCGTATCTGATGGCGAATGCGCCGGTTATTGGGTAATTTTTTCCAGGGGAGCGACCTGTGCAAGTGAGTCGCTCCCCGTTTCAAATAATCCTCGGTCGTGCCACGCGATCCGGCAACGCCGGATCGCGTGGCACGCTTGATAGAATTCTTCGCTGCGGCTAGAAACCGCGCTATGTCCAATCCCCTTATTCTAACCATTCTTCGGAGCCCCCAACACCATGTCCTCCCCCCTCGCCTGGCCCGATTTTTCCGCACTCACGACGCCCATGGACCAGCTCGTCGCCCTTTCCCGGTACTACGGCACCGACCCGAGCTTTGTCATCGCGGGCGGCGGCAACACCTCCGTCAAAATCGGCAACCGCCTACAGGTCAAGGGCAGCGGCTCCTCCCTGGCCGATATCACCGAGAAGGGCTTCGTCGAAATGGATCGCGACGCGCTGGATGCGCTCCTCAAGTCGGAACTGAGCAGCGACATCGACACGCGCGAGGCCCAGTTCAAGGATGCCGTCATGGCGGCCCGCCTCCACCCGGAGCTGGGCCAGCGCCCTTCGGTCGAGTGCGTGCTCCACAATCTCATGCCCGGCACCTTCGTGGTCCACACCCACTCCACCATTGTGAACATGATTACGTGCGCCAAGGGCGGACAGGATATCGCCGCGAAGTTGTTCGGTGATCGCGTGCTCTGGCTGCCCTATGTGACGCCCGGCTTCATCCTCTCCAAGGCCCTTTTCGACGCCATGGCGGAATACACCTCTCGCACGGGCAAGGCTGAGCCGGAAGCGGTCTTCATGGGCAACCATGGACTGATCATCAGCGGCGAGACCCCGGCAGAGATCAAGGAAAAGACGGACCGCGTCATCGCGACGATTGAAACTGCCCTGGGCGAGCTCTCCCCCGTGCCCTTCGGCGTAATCTCCATGCTGAAAGACGAACACGCGCGCAATCTCATCAACATCATCGGGCCCACACTGCGCGGCCTCCTCTCCGACAGCCCGGCGCTCAAGGTCGTGACCTTCGACGACTCCGAGATTGTGAAAGCCTTCGTCGGTGGCGTCAACGGCCAGGAAACCGCAGCGGGCGGCCCCATGATTCCGGACCAGATCGTGTACTGCAAGTCCTTTCCCCTCTGGGTGGCCTGCGACCCCACGGCGAGCGAAGCGGAAACCGCGACCTACCTGCGCAACGCCGTCGCCACGCACACCGAGCAGACCCACTTCGCGCCACTGGTTATTCTGGTGCAGGGTCTCGGGATGTTCACCGTGGGAGACACGTATAAAGACGCCGCCACCGTGCGTGATATCTATATCGACGATATCAAGATCATGGCGGGTGCACGCCAGTTCAGCGCGGTGGAATACATGACCAAGGTTGACCGCGACTTCATCGAAAACTGGGAAGTGGAGAACTACCGCCGGAAGGTGGCCTCCGCCGGCCGCGCGAAGGGCCAGGTGGAAGGCAAGATCGCCGTGGTCACGGGTGCGGCGCAGGGCTTCGGCCTGGAGATCGCCAAGGGACTCGCGGCGGAAGGCGCCCATGTGGTCCTGGCGGATATCAATGCCGCTGGAACGCAGACGGCTGCGGAGGGTGTGGCGAAAGAGTTTGGCGCGGGCCGTGCGCTGGGTTTCGCCATGAACGTCACCGATGGGGCAAGCATCGCCGAGGCCCTGCATCAGGTGGTGCGAAACTACGGCGGCTTCGATCTCTTCGTGGCCAACGCGGGCGTGCTCAAGGCGGGCAGCGTAAAAGTGCTCCCCGAAGCCGATTTCGATTTCGTCACCAATGTGAACTACAAGGGCTATTTCCTCTGCGTGCAGAACGCCGCGCCCATCATGGCCCGCCAGCACCGCGCGAAACCGAGCTACCTGAGCGACATCGTCCAGATTAACTCCAAGTCCGGCCTCGAAGGATCCAACAAGAATGGCGCCTACGCGGGCAGCAAGTTCGGCGGCATCGGCCTGACCCAATCCTTCGCGCTGGAGCTCGTGGAAGACGGCATCAAGGTCAACAGCGTGTGCCCCGGCAACTTCTTCGACGGCCCCCTCTGGTCCGACCCGGAGAAGGGCCTCTTCGTGCAGTACCTGAACTCGGGTAAAGTGCCCGGCGCCAAAACCATCGACGACGTGAAGCACTTCTACGAAGCGAAAGTCCCCATGCGTCGCGGCTGCACCGGCCCGGACGTTCTGCGCGCCATCGTCTACCTCGTCCAGCAGCAATACGAAACCGGCCAGGCCCTGCCCGTCACCGGCGGGCAAACGATGCTGTCGTAAAACAAAGAGATTAACCAAACAGCATGCAGAGAGCGCAAAGATTAGATATCTTTGCGCTCTTTGCGTTCATTCGCGGCGAAAACTATCTTGTTCTACTCCACCAGCCGCGCCAGCGCATCGGCCATGCGCTGCCAGGCGCCCTGGGCTTGATCAACGAAGTCAGCCCACTTGGGAGTCAGTACCTGGCTGATTTTCAGCTCACTTCCCCCCTCGATCGGCGCCACCTCAACCTCCACGCGGCTGAACTCCGTGCCTTCGTCCTGACGCACGCCCCAGGTAAAGACCAGCCATAGAGGACGGTCAATCTCCAGGTACTCGCCGATGTGGTCGATTTCCATATCCCCGCGCCGCACCAGAAACGAGAACGATCCCCCAACCTTCGGATTCACCTTGAGGTGCAGGATTTCCTCGTCCCGCACATCCGGACCGAACATCCACTGGCCCAGGAGATCGGGATCGAGCCAGGCATCGAAAACGTGTTCAGGGGCAGCCTTAATGTGGCGCGTGGCGCGGGCGATACGAGGGTCTGGGTTCGCACTTGTATCGGCAGCTTCGATGGAAGTCAGGGTTGATGCGAGTTTCTCCAGCATGATCGCCCAGCCGTACCGAATCGAATACTGACTCCCCTCGCTTGAAGGTGTTCCCACGGTCACAGTTAGATCACAGCCTTCCTGTCTGGGGGCTATCTCCACCATCACGCGCCCCGTGTTTCCACCGTGTTTTGGGAAGGATTCGTCAATGATCAAGCGCTTGGGTCGTTCAATCTCAACGTATGTTCCCAGTTGCACATATTCCTCTCCCCAGATCCATTCGCTGAATCGATATCCGCCTCCGACACGTGCGTCCACGTCCAATCGTGCTGTATCTGGATATAGCGCCACGAGTTGCCATTTCCCCAACAGGCTTTTGTCAAGCCAGGCATCAAATACCTTTTCGGGAGAAACGTTAAAGCGTCGGATCACCTGTGTCGAACTATATTCCCCTAGATCCACATTCGCATTCCTTCATTGTACGGGGCACGACTATTGCCCTCAGGCGGGACCGCCACGCTTGCCCAACACCCCACGCACTCTGCCCGCACCGCCCTTGATTACCCTGTAGAACTTGGGCGAAAGCCAGATAAACACCATGATGAACAAGATCACCATCGCGAGCATGATCAGCGGCAGCATGAAGGTCAGACCAACGCCCACCACCACGATCACGTCTTCAAAGAGACTCAGGAAAGTATTGGAGAATGGCTCGGGGCTGGCGTTGGCCATGACGCGCGTCCCCGCTTTGGCCGTGTGGCTCGTCAGCGCCACGCCGCCGCAGGCGAGGGCCAGGGCGGTCTCCGTGGCGGGGTCGGCTCCCGTGAGGGCGTAGCCGCCCACGACTGCGGCGCCCACGGGACGAATCAGGGTGTGTACGCTGTCCCACGAGGAATCTACCCACGGGATCTTGTCGGCCACGAACTCAATCGCGAAGAGCACGCCCGCGACGATCATGACCGTGGGGTGGCCGAGGATCGCGAGGTCCTGCATGGATTCCGGCAGGGTCATGAGATTCAGCCGAACGATCAGGCCGACGGTGAGCACGGTGGCGTAAAGATTCAATCCGGAGACGAAGCCGAGTCCGAAGATGGTTCCGATGAGGGTGATTGCTTCCATGGGAAGGTTACCTGTGGTTTTGCTGCCTGGACCGATGACTCGATGATAGCGCGAAGCTCGCCGGGTTGCAATGGTTGAATGGCGTCGAATGGGGTACCGTCGGAAAGGTGTTTTTATTCGTAAGGATGGTGAGGCGGTTGAATGGAGCCACCACAACTGACTACAAGTCATCAACAAAGATGCGCAAGCTGGGAGCGCCGGCATCCCTGCCGGCACGTGTGCCGAAGGCAAACAAAGTCAAAAAGGATCGTGCCCGTCGGGCACGTGCCGGCAGGGATGCCGGCGCTCCCAGCTTGCGCGCTTTCTTGTATGTTCACGCGAAAATCGTGAAACCTGACACGCGAAGAGATTCTGCAATTCACCGCCCGCGGCCGCAGCACTTCTTATACTTCCTGCTGCTGCCGCAGATGCAAAGATCGTTCGGCCCCGGCGTCTTCTGGCCCGCCGCCGCCAAATCCTGCTGGCGGGCGTAGGCCATGATGGATGTGGCGGGGCGTCCGGCTCGGAGTTCTTTCGCCATGATTTTCATGTAGGGGTCGATGTGATGAAAGAAGGCCTTGTAACCCGCACAGAGGTAGCTCAGGCCCTCTTCGCCATCCGGGGTCGTGGTGAAGCGGTGTTTCGGGCAGTCGCCGTTGCAGATGAAGCGCACGTCGCAATTGAGGCAGTACTTCGGCAATGTCTCCAGTTTGTCCTTGCCGAACTGCTGCTGTTGGGACGAAGAAACCATTTCGGCGATGGTCTTTTCCATGATATTGCCGAGCTGGTGCTCCGGGTAAACGAAGTGATCGCAGGAATACAGATCGCCGTTGTGCTCCAGGGCCAATCCGAGGCCGCATTCCTTCTGGAAGATGCACAGATTCGGCTCCATCCCCATCCACGCCATGAGTGATACTTCAAAAGTCTGGACGAAGACTTTGCCCACGTCGTGGCGCACCCATTCGTCGAAGATGTTGCTCATGAACTGGCCGAATTCGTCGGGGCGCACGGACCACGCGGTTACTTTCGCCTCCATCGGCGCGCTCGGCAGTACCAACTCCAGTTCATTGTTTCCGCATCCCTCCGCGCGGCGCTCCACAATCGGGATGAACTGCATGTGACCGCTGCCCTCTTTGCGGAGAAAGCGATAGACTTCGAGGGCCTGGGTGGCGTTCTTTCGGTTAACGCACGTAAGGGTGTTGAACTCCACCTTGTGCTTCTTCAGAATCTCCATGCCGCGCATGACCTTGTGGAAGGTCGGCTTGCCCTGTTTGTCCACGCGGTAGGCATCGTGGATGGCCTGCGGCCCGTCGATGGAAAGGCCCACGAGGAAATTGTGCTGATGGAGGAATTCGCCCCAGGCGTCGTTCAGCAGCGTGCCGTTCGTCTGGAACGCGTTGGCAATGGACTTGCCGTTGGCGTATTTCGCCTGCAACGCTACCACCTTCTCGAAGTAGCCAACGCCCAGCACGGTGGGCTCGCCGCCCTGCCAGGCAAACTGGACCTCGGGCGTCTCCTGCGCTTCGATATACTGGCGAATGTAGCTCTCCAGTACATCGTCGGGCATGCGCCAATGCTTTTCATCCGGAAAAAGCTTGGACTTTTCGAGGTAAAAGCAATACTTGCAGTCGATATTGCACAGCGGCCCCGAGGGCTTGGTCATCACGTGAAAGCCGACAGGGCGGCCTGATTCAGTACTGCTCAAGAGATGCTGCCTTTCGCTCAACTAGAGCGGACTCAACTGGAGCAGTCGGGTCTCACCCTTGCTCATTTCCAGTACAAAGCTCTCGCGCTGGGGCCAACCGATTTCAGGATCAAAGAGGTCTTTAACGTCGTAAAACCGTCCAAGATTGACAATCCGCTCGCCCGACTGTTCCGCGTGTATGGCGATCAGCCCGTCATTGATAACCGACGTATCGAAAAAACGCTGTTTGCCCGGACGAAAGAACAGGGGTTGCTCCAGAATTCGCAGCAGCTCCCGAAGCAGCCCCGACGAAACGACCGGCTCCGCGATAAACACGGAAGTCCAACCGGCCTCCATGGTCCGGACCGCCACACTGGGTTTGTCGTCCTTCTGGAAGTTCGCAAGCACGTCCGCTTCCGGATCATCAATATAGAACAGAGGTTTGAGAAGCCGTGCCTCACCGATGGGCTGTTGCGCATCAATCCAATGGCCGCCGCCCAGCGCATATTTCGATCCGGTCGGCGTCGGCTCACCGAACACCTTTACTTCCATGCCGACCGTATCGCGGACGTTAGTCCGGTTCATCGTCACGTCCAGATAGCCCGGCGCATAAATCCAGATCGCGGTCGCGCGTTCGGCCGCGAATCGCTCGTGAAGCTTTTTCACTTCCGCGGACGAGAGGTGATAGGCGTTGAGGAAAATGTAAACCGGCGCGGGCGAGATTCGTTCGTCCAGCAGGTCATCCAGCAAATAAAATTCGGCACTCGCCCCCGATTGCAGAATGGCATCACGATTGGCCATGACCATACCGTCAATGCCGGTTGCATCTTTCGTAAGAAACTGCGACTCCTCATCGACGAGCGCGACGATTGTCGGGTGAACCACTTCCCCACCGGGAACCGGAAGGGGCACTACTTCTCCATCGACGGGCTCCACCGGCGCCGACTCTTCGGGGGCGCCTTCCTCGGTCGCCGTCTCTTCTTCACCCGCAGGCGCCGGGGCCTCGACCACCTCCGTGGCGCTGCCCGCGAGTATATTCTTTTGATACACGTCGAAAAGCTGGCCGAAGACCTTCCACTGCTCATCGTCGTGAAAGAAACCCTCACCACCGGGGTCCGACCAGACCAGGGTCAGGCCGTGCATCGCCGCCAACGCGAAATTACGGCGCTGCACGTCGTGCACATCCTCGGCGCGCAGGCCGCGTATCTGCTCGATCTGACCCGTCTCCTTGTTCCACGCGATGCCGGTCCGCGTATCATCCACAATGACCCACGTCTTGCCATGGGCCCTGGCGCTGTCCACAGGGCCCATGTAGCCGCCCGTGGCGCCGATGCCCCGATTCAACATGCTTACGGGCGATACGAATCCGTCCACATCGCTGTCCAGCAGCGCGATCAGCGCCAGATGGCCATCGCTGCTCCCGGCCTTCTCAAAAGTATGCCCATAGTTCGCCCAGATTTCGGGAACCGCGCCCGCCGTGCCCCGGATGTGCGCGGCCAGCGCCCCGATCGCATCCGCCACGGACTCTGCGGCATAGCGATGGTAGTCCACGAAATGCTGCTCCGTGTCCAATGCATGAAAAATTTCCGGAGATTCCGCGCCTTCCGGTTCCACGGGAATCTCGGCGGCAGCCCGGGTGGCCTCGGGATTCTTCCAGGCCTTCTGGAGCGCGGCGTCATCGGCATAGGTCCGGGCGAGCCAGGCGCGGAATCCCGCCAGGTTCGCGGGGGAGGTATCCGCACTCGGCCCCCGCTGCCAGCCGCCGTTCAACAACCCCTGAAGCGCGTAGCCGCTCACCGAGGACTCCAGTTCCGCCTGGATCAGCGCCTGCCGGAGCCGGTCAAACGCGGCGCGCGACGCTTCCAGCCACGGCGTCGATGCCGGACTCGGCAGGGGCACATCGCCCACGGTGCCGGCCATCCGGTCGTCCCCGTGGGTATCGAACCAGGGCGCCGGCGGATTGAAGTCCACCTGCAATAAGAACTCCGCCTCGGAGTCAATGGCCAGCAGGCGCTTCATGGCGTCCAGCGTTGCCGTTGTTGCTTCCCCATCGTTCCAGGGCAGGACCGCGGGAATCATGAACCGATGGAGGCCGATTCCGCTGGCATACGCCGCCTCCGCCTCGATCACATCCCAAAGGGCGTCGGGACCAATGCCCAATTGCAGGAATATGGGCGGCGTTTCCAGCGGCGCGGGCGGCTCGCCGGGAACGGGCGCACCCGGCGCTGCGCCTTCCGCTGTTTTTTCTCCTCCCTCCTCGGGCAACGGTGTCGGCAACAGATCGGGCGCGCTCAGACGACCCGCCACCAAGCCCAGCAGGCCGGCGACCACGACAATCGCGGCAGCGCCGGCAATGCGCAGTGCGATGGCGAATCGCGTCAGTTCTTTATCTTGGGACATCTATTCACTCTTTAGTCATCTATCCGTGACTACGGCAATCGTGTTGACCACGACTGGCCGAGTCACCGACAGCAATCAAAGAACTTCCCGCAGACTCACCCGGATCCGCACAGATTTGGACCGAATCTCCTGAACGGCCTGTTAAGAAATCTCGACCTGGTATCTGTGCTGTTCTGCGGGAAGCTCTTCCTCTATACCAATGCACGCAACGGGGCCTTCCGTGGTCAACACCTTCCGTTCGAACTAAACCAGGTGAATACCGTCCCGCGTCACCTGAAGCCAGGCCCCCGCATCATGTGCGGCGCCCGTGTCTTCCAAGTAGAATGAGGACTCGGTCCGGAAGGTCAGCAGCCCGCCTGAAAAATCCATATGCAGCTCCGCCGCGTCCGCCGTTTCCAGCGTCGCCAGGCAACGATCCTCCGAATAGAGGGAAAGCCGGGCCAGACCTTGTGCAGGATAACAATTCACCAGACACACCTGCAACGGCCCCGGCCCCAACGCAAGGGTTGCGCAGCGGGCCATGGGTCGAAGTCGCAGCCCACGGACCGTGACCGGCGGATACCATCCCTGTTCCGGAAACACAATCCGAGGACAGAATAACGGCGAATCGAGTACCAGACGCCAGCAGGGTGCCGTGCCGGCAGCTTGCCGGGTCCGCCGGAAGCGACGCGCCTCGGGTAAATAGGCCAACGCCGAGCGCCATGCCTTGATATGTGCGGGAACACGCCAAACCTCGCCCGAAAGCACCGCGCGACCCATGGCGCGCAACTCACCCAGCAGCAAGAGCGGGAAGGCGCGGACGCGGAGCGCCATCGGGAAGTGACGCTGCACAATCCGAAATCGGTTTCGCGTGTTGAGGTAATACTTGTGGCGCGCCCGTGCCCCCTGCCCCATGGTGGCGCTGAACTTGTGCCGGATAACCGCTCCGGGGCAGCTCCGAATTGTGTAACCCGCCGTCCACACGCGCAGGCACAGGTCGAGGTCATCCAGGTAAATCTCAAAATCCTCCGGCAGCAGGCCGGTTCGTTCCAGCAGGGCGGCCCGCAGAAACAGGGCGCCGCCACAAACGCCGACAACCGGTATCGGCTCGTGCCAGCGCGGACCGTCCAGGCGGCCAATCCCCCGGTCCCACGCTGCGCCAATGACCGACAAATTCAAGCCAACGGAATTGAGCAGCTCGGGTTGGTCGAAAAGCACCATGCGCGGCGCAAGAGCCCCGAGGCTGCTATCCGTCTCCATCGCCGCCAACATGGCCGAAAGCGCCCCGGACTCCGTCGCCGTGTCATTATTCAAAAGGAAAATGTAGTCCGCGGCGGCCTTCAGCGCCAGACGAATCCCCGCGTTGTTTCCGCCGGACCAGCCCAGATTCGACGAAAGCGAAAGAATTTCCACCCGCGGGTCGTTGCCAAAATGCTCCCGGATGTACCCTGCCGAGCCATCCGTGCTCGCGTTGTCCACCAGAAGAAAGACTACATTCTCGCAGGTCGAAGCAAGCAGCGACGAGAAGCAGGCGTCGAGGTGTTCTCGGCCATTCCAGTTAATGACAATAACGTAGACAAGGGGTGGGCGCATGGTGACGCGAAGTATAGCAGACCGCGAGCAGCGCGATGCGCCCGGGATCGAAGCGTTCGACTCCGGAATCCGCGAATAACTTCGGATTCCGGTTGTACTGCTGTCTGGACGGTCGTATAGTATGGACCACCATCATTTCGGTCGATGAAAGGAAAAATCGCCATGAGCCTCCTGCGCACCCTTGTTTGCATCCTCCTTCCCCCCGCCGCGGTCTATGACAAAGGTTGCGGCCCTATCATCTTGACCTTCGTTCTCTGGCTTGCGGGCTGGATCCCCGGGGTGATCGCCGCCATGATTTTCTGCACCCGGGTCGAAAACAACGAGAGTTGAGCCGCCGGATGGATGAAAATGCCCCCGGTGTGCTGGTAACATAAAGCAGACTCGTACATACAGTATGTGGGAACCCTGCATTATGTCCGGGTACCAGGTTGCGACACACTTTACACAGGAGCATTGCGTTCACATGACTGTACTCGACCAACTGCTGGCCTTCATCGCCGAAATCACCCAGTATGTAGACCTCTTCGAAGCCATCCTCGTTTTCCTCGGCTTCTTCGGCATTACCCTCTAATCCCGATTACAAGAACATCAGCAATCCGCTGTCCGGCGTCGCTGGAGGGCGGGTTTGTCTTTTTTGGGGCGGAGATTCTTCAATTGGGACCGGCCATGGGGAATCTGATATTCTGGCGTCGAGCTTTGAGTGTAACCGGGACCCCATTCCCCCGTCTGGAGTCGTTGCAGTGAAGACCAGATTCTTTCAAGCGCATCGTGCGAGCCGTGTGGCCATCCTTGCATGCTTCTTCGCTTTGCCCTTCGCCAATTCGCGCGCGGAGGACACACCCGTCTCCGGCGAGGACGTAGCACCCATTCTGCAGAAATACTGCTACGAATGTCATGGCCCGGAAGCGCGAAAAGGTGGACTCCGCCTGAGCAACGAGGCCGATGCGCGGCTCGGCGGCGACTCCCACGCCTCCCCCCTGGCCCCGGCGGAAGATGGCAGCTACCCGCTGCTGCAGCGGATCCTATCGGAAGAGGAAGACGTGCGGATGCCGCCGAAAGGCGACCGGGTATCGGAGGAGGACGCCGCAATTCTAAGAACCTGGTTGGAGGCTGGCGCACCCTTTGGCGGCGAAGCGACCGCCGACACCTCCTCCGCGAAGACGGATATCTGGTCCTTCAAGGCGCCGGTACAGCCCGCACCGCCCGCGATGGACGCCGCCACCTGGGGCCGCAACGCCATCGACGCCTTTATACTCCAGACCATGAAGACCAGGGGCCTCTCCCCCTCGCCCGAAGCCGACCGCAACACCCTCATTCGACGGCTGAGCCTCGATCTGCGTGGGCTGCCCCCCACACCGGCGGAAGTGGAGCGTTTCGTGGCCGACAAGCGTCCGAATGCCTATGAAGCGCTGGTGGAAGAGTTTCTGCGCTCGCCCCATTTCGGCGAACGCATGGCCATCGACTGGCTCGATGTGGCCCGCTATGCCGATACCAATGGCTATGAGAAGGATCGCCCCCGCAGCATCTGGCCCTACCGGGATTGGGTCATCAACGCCTTCAACAGCGACATGCCCTTCGACCGCTTTGTCATAGAGCAGATCGCGGGCGACCTGCTGCCCTCCCCCACCCTCGAGCAGCGCATCGCCACCGGCTTCTTCCGAAATGAAATGCTGAACGAAGAAGGCGGCATCGACGTGGCCGAATTTCGCTACAAGAATGTGGTCGACCGAACCAATACCGTCGCCACCGCCCTGCTGGGACTCACCATGAGTTGCGCCCAGTGTCACTCCCACAAGTATGATCCCATCTCCCAGCGGGAGTACTTCCAGCTCTTCGCCTTTCTCAACAACACCGACGATGTCACCCTCGAAGTGCCCTCGCCAGAAGTGGAGAAGAATCGGCAAGAGCAACTCACTAAGATCGCGGACCTGAAGGGCGCGCTCTGCGGCAAGTTCCCCCTGAGCGATGAAAGCGACAAGTACGTACCCTTCGCCTCGGCCACGGCCGAAGCCCGCGATGGCGGCGCGCTGATGATCGAACCCGACCGGACCGTGCGCGTAGCCAATGCCGGCCGGGATAGGAACACCTACATCGTCAAAGCCGAAATCGGACCTGGCCGCGTCGAGGGGCTCCGGCTGTCGGTGCTGCCGGGTGAAAAAGGCCCCGGTCGGGCCGACAACGGTAACTTTGTACTCAGCGAGTTCACCGCCTGGCAGTTTGACCCCGCCGCACCGGACACGCGCACGAGTCTCGTCTTTGCCAGGGCCGAGGCGGACTACGCCCAGCCGAGTTACGCCATTGAGGCCGCCATTGACGGCAAACCCGAGAGTGGATGGGCCGTCGGCGGTGATCCTCGCGGCGTCAGTCAGGCACAGATCGCCCGCTTCTTCTTCCCAGAGCCCCTCGATCTGACTGCCCCCCTGCAAATCGAGGTACACCTCACGCAGGAGCACGGCCAGTTCCACACCCTTGGCGATTTTCGTCTCGAAAGCATCCTCAATGACCCTGCCGTGGTCAATCAGAGCGACGATGAACGGCGCGCCGCCTTCTTTGCGAAGAAATACACCGAGTGGGCCGATGGCGTGAAGTCCAGGGCCCGTCCCTGGGCCAACCTGACGCCCATCGAAATGAAGACTCAGAAATTTACGACCCTGAAGCGGCTGGAAGACAATTCCATCCTCGCGAAGGGCGACCTTCCGAACAACGACGTCTACGACTTGGCCCTGCGCACCGACGAGTCCCATGTGACCGGACTGCGCCTCGAAGTGCTGCCCCACGAAAGCCTGCCCGGTGGTGGACCTGGACGGGGCGTGATTCTCTCGGAAGGCGATTTCCTTTTGACGGAAGTAAAGGTCAGCGCGGCCCCCTGGAACGACCCCGAGGCCAAGGTCCCCCTTAGCATCGCCCGCGCCACGGAAAGCCATGCCGATGGCGACAAAACTGCCGCGAAGACCCTCGACGGGCGCGCCGACACCGGCTGGTCCATCAAGGGCGGTGAAGGCAAGGCCCACGAGGCCGTCTTCGCCTTCGACAAGCCTGCGGGATTCCCCGGTGGCACAATCTTCTACGTTACACTGGAACAGAAGTATATCCACCAGCACACCATCGGACGATTCCGGATCATGACCACGGGCGGCCCCGCCCCCGAAGCCGCCGGTGTACCCGCGGAGATTGAAGCGCTGATGCTGGAGGACCAGCTCGCCGATTCGGACCAGGCCCGGCTTCACCAGTACTTCCTGGAGCACACGCCGCTGCTGGCCGAGGCCCAGGCCGAGATGGCGAAGCTTGAGAGAAGCCTTCCAAAGAACCCCACCACATTGGCGCTGGAAGAGCGGGAGGAGGTCCGGGTTTCCAATATTCACCATCGGGGCGAATTCCTCCAGCCCCGGGCGGCAGTGCTGCCTGATGTGCCTGAAGTCTTGCCGCGCCTGCCCGAGTTCGCACCGCGAAATCGCCTGACCCTCGCACGCTGGATCATGAGTGAAGAGAATCCGCTTACCGCACGGGTCACCATGAACCGGATGTGGCAGCAGTTCTTCGGGCGCGGGCTCGTTCGTACCACGGAAGACTTTGGCGTTCAGGGCGAAGCCCCGAGCCATCCGGAATTGCTCGACTGGCTCGCCGTGGAGTTTATGCGGCGCCAGTGGGCCATCAAGGATATGGCCCGACTCATGGTCACATCGGCCACCTACCGTCAGTCGGCGAAGGTAACACCGGAGCAGCAGCAGATCGATCCGCAGAATATCTATCTCGCCCGCGCACCCCGCTTCCGGGTGGATGCCGAGTTCGTGCGCGATATAGCCCTGGCGGCAAGCGGCTCGCTCAACAAAAGCGTGGGCGGCCCCAGCGTCTTCCCGCCCCTGCCCGAAGGCTTGCTGGACATGGTCTACGGCGGCACGTCGTGGAAGGCTGATGAAGGCGAAGCCCGATTGCGCCGCGGCATGTATACGTACTGGAAGCGCATGCTGACCTATCCCACGGCGGCTGTTTTCGATGCGCCCGCACGGGATATGACCTGCGTACGGCGATTGCGCACCAACACCCCCATGCAGGCCCTCACACTGCTGAACGACGAAGTGTTCATGGAGGCCGCACGCAGCATGGCGCGCTCCCTGATTGCGGAAGTACCCGCCGACCCGGCGGCACGACTTCGAGTCCTCTTCCTGCGCTGCGTGGCCCGCGAACCGGATGCGATGGAAGCCCAGGCGCTGTTGGACTACCTGGATGGACAGCGGACCCTGTTGCGTCAGCAGCCTGCGGATCAAGTTCTAGCGCTGGTCAATGGGCAAGGCGGTGTCGAGGAGGCGGCATGGACCCTCCTCTGCCGCGCGGTGTTGAATCTCGACGAAACGATAACACGAGGGTAGTACCCATGATGCATAACGACGAAGAACGGATTCACCCGCTGCACAGCACGACCCGCCGCCATTTCTTCCGGGAATGCGGCGTGGGCCTCGGTAAGATCGCCCTCGCCTCCCTCCTGTGCTCGCGCACGGCCACAGCGGCCGCACCCGCCAATCCCCTTGCCGCGAAACCCTCCCACTTCAACACCCGCGTCAAGCACGTGATCTACCTCTTCATGGAAGGCGCGCCGAGCCAGTTGGACATGTTCGACTACAAACCGGTCCTGGCGAAATATGACGGCAAGCCCATCCCCGCCGAAGTGGTCAAGGATCAGCGCTACGCCTTCATCCAGCCCGACGCCAACCTCATGTCCAGCCGCTTCGCATTTGCGAAGCATGGTCAGTCCGGTGCGGAACTATCCGAACTGCTCCCCCACCTGGCCACGGTGGCCGATGAACTCGCCATCGTGCGCTCGGTGCACACCGACCAGTTTAATCATGCGCCGGCGCAATTGTTTATGAACACCGGCTCGCCCCTCCAGGGTAGGCCCTGCCTGGGCGCCTGGGCGAGCTATGGCCTCGGTAGCCTGGCCGACGACCTGCCCGGCTTCGTCGTGCTGCAATCGGGATCGGGCACAAGTGCGGGCGCCCACAACTGGGGCTGCGGCTTTCTGCCCACGGAATATCAGGGCGTGCCCTTCCGCAGCCAGGGCAGCCCCATCCTGAACGTGAATAGCCCGAAAGGCATAGACCCCGCCCTACAGCGGAACAGCATCGACCTCATCAACCAGCTCAACCAGCACCGCTTCAACAGCTTCGGCGATCCCGAGATCACGGCGCGCATCAACGCCTATGAAATGGCCTACAAGATGCAGAGCAGCGCGCCCGACCTTATCGATCTCTCGCAGGAAACACCCGAAACCCTCGCCCTCTATGGCGCGGAAATCGGTAAACCTTCCTTCGCCAACAACTGCCTGCTTGCCCGCCGCATGGTCGAGCGCGGAGTGCGCTTCGTCAATATCTACCATGGAAGCTGGGATCACCACAGCGATGTGGCGGGCGGCCTGAAGGCCAAGTGCAAAGAGACCGATCAGGCCTGCGCCGCTCTTATCAAAGATCTGAAGCGCCGCGGATTGCTCGACGAGACCCTCGTCATCTGGGGCGGCGAATTCGGTCGCACGCCCATGGTCGAATCCATCGCCGCCCTCGGGCGCAGCATGGGCCGGGACCACCACCCCCAGGCCTTCACGATGTGGATGGCCGGCGGCGGCGTGCGCGCGGGCCACACCCTCGGCGCAACGGACGAACTGGGTTTCCACATTGCGGAGCGCCCGGTCCACGTGCACGACATGCAGGCGACGATTCTCCACCTGATGGGCATGGATCACACCCGACTGACGTATCACTATCAGGGCCGCGACTTCCGACTGACCGACGTATTTGGCAATCTGGTGCCGGAACTAATTGCGTGACCGGATTGAGGATTCCTCGTCAACGAGTCAGGTTGGTCCCTCAGTACGGTGATCGAGATTCGAGGTCGCGAGCGCCCCGGTACCGTTACCTGGCCACTGACGGCGAATCGGGCATCAATGCGCCGATCCATTCCACCTCGAGGCGAAAGGCGCCCTGCGTCTTGTCGGCCAGCAGGAAGCCCACGGTAACCACGCGCTCCGCGCTCAATGGCGGATAGTCATTGAGTACATTGCCCCGAAACACGGCCGCGAACGCCTTCAGTTCCAGCGCCACCTCCTGCCACTCATCCTTCGTTGTCTCAAACTCCGCGCGATAACTGACACCATCAAAATTCCCGTCCGTGCGAACCCGGAACTGATAGCGGCGGCCGTCTCCTTTTACACGAAGGCGAAAGGCCGTCGCGCCGGATGGGGCACTATCCAGCGGAGCAGAACGCACCGAAGAGAAACCTCCGTTGTTTTCCAGGGACAGTTGCCCCTGAAAGATGCCTTTACCCTCTTCCACCTTCCAACTCCCCCGGGAAAGGCCCCCCATCACGCCATCGTCGATGACATCCCAAGCCCTGGTCGGCTCGTCAAATCCAAAGAGTATTTGCATCTGAGGGGTCTCCTCCGGCGGGGTCGCGCGGACCGTTTGCAAAAGTCCGAACGCCAGTATCACCCAGGCGTTTCGTCTGATTTTGGACAACGTATTCATGTTCGAGCCCTGTCTTCCGCCCGTGGGCGTTCTGGAGGTTGTGCTTATTGTATCACAGGGCGTTTATTTTTGTTTATCTCTAGATTGACAAAAGCTAGACAAAATGGTACCCTCTAGTCGGATTCAAGTTCATTACATTGCAAAAGGAAGTCAGCATGCGGATTGCCGTCGTAGGCGGGGGGATATCGGGTCTGGTAGCGGCCTACCAGCTTCAACATGTAGCTGAAGTGTCGCTTTTCGAGGCCAACGACTACATCGGCGGGCATACCCATACTGTGGACGTGAAGGATGGTGACCGGACCCATGCGGTGGATACGGGGTTTATCGTGTACAACGATTGGACCTACCCCAATTTCATACGACTGCTCGACAAGCTCAAGGTGGCCACCCAGGCGAGCGACATGTCCTTCGCTCTTTCCGATCCCAGAAGCGGCTTTGCCTACGCGGCGCCGGAATTGCGCGGACTCTTTGCTCACAAGGCCAATCTGATCAGTCCGTCGTTTTACCGGATGCTCTGGGACATCGCGCGCTTCAGCAAACACGGCCCCGCATTTCTCAAGACCTGTCGGGGAGACGCTCCACTGTCCGAGTTCTTTGCCCATGGGCGCTACTCCAGGGCCTTCCTGGATCACTATCTCGTTCCCATGATTTCCGCCATCTGGTCGGCGGGTTGCGATTCGGTCGCGGATCTCCCCGCGAGCTATTTCCTGCACTTTTTCGAGAATCACGGGCTGATGAACCTCAAAGTGCGGCCCCAATGGCGCGTTATTGCCGGAGGCTCCCGCAACTACATCCCCCCGTTGATTCGGGGCTTCAAGGATCGGGTCCACACCCTCTCGCCCGTAAGCAGGATCACCCGCAACGCCGAGGGGGTGTCGCTGGAAATGCCCAACGCGGAGCAGCTCCACTTCGACCATGTGGTACTCGCCGTTCACAGCAACCAGGCCCTGCGCATGCTGGCCCAGCCCACCGATGCCGAACGGGAGATTCTCGGCGCGATACCGTATCAGGACAACGATGTCGTGCTCCACACGGACACGGCCATCCTCCCGAAAAACCGGGACGCCTGGGCGAGTTGGAATTACCGGATGGCGCCCGGCGCTGGAAATCGCGCGCACCTGACCTACCACATGAATCGCCTTCAGTCGCTGGACTCCAGGACCGACTATCTTGTGTCCCTGAATCAAACCAGCGAGCTCTACATCGCAAAGCAACTCGGACGCTATAACTACAGCCATCCATCCTACAGTCGGAACTCCGTTACGGCTCAAGCGCGTCATGGCGAAATCAGTGGCGCAAACCGGACCCACTATTGCGGTGCATACTGGGGCTATGGTTTCCACGAAGACGGCGTGAAGAGCGCCCTGAAAGCCTGTGAATTCTTCGGCGCGGGGCAAATCCAGTGAACGCCGCGCTCTACACCGGTACCGTCTGGCACGCGCGCCACGCACCAAAGTCCCACGCCTTCCGCTACCGTCTCTTTATGACCTGGCTGGACTTGGATCACCTCGATGAGGCCTTCTCCGGACGCCTCTGCTGGTCCCACCGATTCCCTACGCTGGCGTGGTTTCGGCGAAAAGACCACGTGGGCGCACCGGCCGTGCCGCTGGGGGAAACCATCCGCGGCGCGGTGGCCGAAGCCACCGGCACACGCCCGGCCGGCCCCGTACGACTGTTGACCCAGCTTCGCTACTTCGGGTTCTACATGAATCCCATATCCCTCTACTATTGCTATGACGAAAGCGATTCACGGGTGGAAACCGTCGTCGCCGAAGTACACAACACCCCCTGGAATGAACGCCATCTCTACATCTGGCCCGGCGAGGTATGTCGCGATCCTCAAAGCCCCTACCGCTGCGCAAAGGCCTTTCACGTGTCGCCCTTCATGGAAATGAACCATGAGTACCGATGTCGCCTGAACGAGCCCGGCGATATTCTGGACGTCCAACTTCAGAATATTCAGAACGGCGCGGAGATCTTCGAGGCCGGAATGACCATGTTCCGCCGGTCCTGGTCCACGCCCCGCCTGGCATGGACCCTGGTGGGCTACCCATTCATGACCCTGCGGATTTTTATCGCAATCTATTGGCAGGCATTGCGCCTTTGGCTCAAGGGCGTGCCTTTTCAACCGTACCCAAAGCGAATTGACCCTCTGGAGGAGAGCAAAGCCCCATGAAACACTCCGCCTTTGACACCACCCGGCTTGAGGGCCTTTCCGCAGAGCCCGCGAAGTGCGATTCCCTCTGTCGGCGCATGGTCTTGAAGCGCCTCACCGGTCTCGAAGAAGGTGTGCTCCACCTCAGCGACCCGAGAGAGAAGCACACCTTCGGCTCCTATTCCGACGCCTTTCCCGTGACGGCATCCGTACGCGTGTACCAGCCGCGCTTCTACTCGCGCATCGCCCTGGGCGGCTCCATCGGCGCGGCGGAGTCCTACATGGACGGCGACTGGGCCACCGACGACCTGCCGAGCCTTTGCCGCATTCTCGCGCGCAACAGCGCCACACTGGACGCGATGGATCGTCGTCTCAGCGACATTCAGGCCCCCTTCTTGAAGGCCTATCACTGGTTCAACAAGAACAGCCGCAGCGGCAGCCGCAAGAACATTGCCGCCCACTATGATCTGGGCAATGACTTCTTCAAGACCTTTCTCGACGAGACCATGGCCTATTCCAGCGCTTACTTCGAAAGCGAACATGATTCGCTGGCCCAGGCGAGCACCAATAAGTTCGACCGCCTCTGCCGCAAGTTGAATCTCAATGAGAACGACCACCTGCTGGAAATCGGAAGCGGCTGGGGCGGCTTCGCGTGTCACGCCGCGACGACCTACGGATGCAAGGTAACCACCATTACCATCAGCAAGGAGCAATTGGCAATCACGCGGGATCGCATCCGTGAAGAAGGCCTGGAGGATCGGGTGACCGCGAAGTTCTCCGATTACCGCGATATCACGGGCACCTACACGAAGATCGCCTCCATAGAAATGATCGAGGCGGTGGGCCACCAGTATTACCCCACTTTCTTCAAGCAATGCATGCGTTTGCTCACCCGGGACGGACTTCTGGGGCTGCAAGCCATCACCATTCGCGACCAGCAGTACAACCTCGCCCGGCGCAATGTGGACTTTATCAAGCGCTACATCTTCCCCGGTGGTTGCCTGCCCTCCCACACGACCCTGTGCAATGTCGCCACGAAACACACCGACCTGGCACTGGTCTGCCTGGATGACATGACCCCCCACTACGCGAAAACCCTCGCGAAATGGCGCGAACGCTTCCTGGAGAATGAAGCGAGTATCGCGGCTCTGGGCTACTCCGAATCATTCCGGCGCATGTGGTGCTTTTACTTGTGCTATTGCCAGTCCGGATTCGAAGAGCACCTCACCGGCGTCTCCCAGCTGGTCTACGCCCGTCCCGGCTATCGCGCACCGATGTGAGCCATTTAAGGATTGGTCAGCCACGAAGAATTCAAAACATAAACCTTTGTGAACTTTGACTTCTTTGTCCGTCCAAGCTTTCCGACATAAGGAATTTCAAATCATGTCACTCCCCATCCGACTTGCCGAGCGGGGCTGCCTCCCCGACAGCGTAATCCGCTTCGGCATTCGCCGCCTTCTCGCCCAGCGGCTCAAACAGTGCCGCCGCGCGCCCCAGCCCCTGTTGACGGACCACCAGAGGCCCATTGCCGTGGCCACGGACCAGGCCAACGAGCAGCATTACGAAGTCGATCCCGCTTTTTTTGAGCTCGTGCTGGGACCGCGACGCAAATACAGTTGTTGCTGGTACACCACGCCCGAGACGCCCCTTGGGGTCGCCGAAGAAGCCATGCTGCGCCAGACCTGTGAGCATGCGGGCCTGGAAGACGGGATGGACATTCTGGAACTCGGCTGCGGTTGGGGTTCCCTCACCCTGTGGATGGCGGAGCGCTACCCCGGCAGCCACATCACCGCCATTTCGAACTCCAAACCTCAGCGCGAAACGATCGAGGCCCTCGCGCGCGAACGGGGACTGACCAACGTCACCGTGAAAACCGCCGACATCAACCGATTCCGTCCTGACAACCGTTTCGACCGCGTCGTGTCTGTGGAGATGTTCGAGCACGTCCGCAATCATGTGGTCCTCCTGGAGCGCATCGCCCAGTGGCTCAAGCCCGAGGGAAAGCTCTTCGTGCACATCTTCTGTCACAATCAATATACCTACACCTATGAAGATCAGGGCGAAAGCGACTGGATGACCCGCCACTTCTTCAGCGGCGGCATGATGCCCTCCTTCAACTACTTCAAATCACTGCCCGTTCCCTTCACCGTGGAGCAGGCCTGGCCCGTGAACGGCACACACTACGCCCGCACCTGCCGGGACTGGCTCCGCCGCCTCGACGAGCGGCGCGGTTCGGTCGAGGCCGTGCTGCGCAAGGATCTCTCCCCTGTGGAGGCCGCCCTCCAGGCCCAGCGCTGGCGCATTTTCTTCATGGCCTGTGAAGAGCTTTTCGCCTGGAACGGTGGCAAGGAATGGTACGTGGGGCATTACCTGATGGCGCCCACGACGTCTGCCATAGAAGAACCCCTTCCCGCAATGGCGGTAGCCACCTGATGCTCCACGCGCTGCTCTCGATAGTCCTCGCCTCGGCGGCCACCGTGATCGAGCCGAATACGCAAGTAACCTTCGACGCCACGATGATGATAGGGGATCAGACCCTGCAACTCACCGGCGTGGATCGGCGCAGAGCCCTCGGTCGCGATGCCTATGCCGTGGCCCATTACATTGCCGGCATGCCCGAGGAGGCTCAGCACCCCGACGCGCGACTTAGCCAGTACATCGACACCCCCGCGCACAAGGTGCTCATCTTCCATGGGGTCTACAAGAGCGTGCCGGCCCATGGCATCCGCCATTCCTGGAAGAAGCACTTCAAGGATCTCGATATGAAACCGCGCGAGGATTTCGTTGACGCCTTTCAGGCGCCGTTCGCCCGCGGAGAGCGCCTGTTCTTCATCGCAAGCCCGGATGGACGCCTGCAAGTGCGCCACGACGACACCATAATCGGTCAGTGGGAAGACCCCGCCCTCGTGCGCGCCCTCTGGGCCATGTGCCTCGGCCCCACCACCGAAATCGTGGACCGTACTAAGCTCGCCTCGCTGAACCCGGCAACCGAAGAAATCGCGGCGCGCGAAACCGAGAAGGAAACCCAACGCCCATGACCACCATCGCACTCACCCTGGGCCTCCTGATGGCCGCGGAGAACAGCATGCCCCTTACCCTGTCCGAAGAACGTTCCGCCCGCATCCGCAGCGCCTACGACGACGTCCGCGTGCACAACCTCTACCTTCTCGACGAACTCTACGACGAGAACATGGTCTTTCAGGATCCCCTCGACCGCACCGAGGGCCTCGGCGAGTTCAAGATCTACATGGAGGCCATGTATCAATACGTTACCGACATAAAGTGGACCTACCACGACGAAGTCATCGACGGCGACACCCACGTGCTGGTCTGGACCATGACGCTAACCACCAAGGGCCTGAACAAGGGCCAACCCTTCAGCATCGACGGCGTCTCTCACCTCAAATTCGGCGAGAGCAACAAGATCATCTACCACCGCGACTACTTCGACATGGGCGAGTACATCTACGAGCGCGTGCCCGTGGTGAAATGGTTCGTGAACAAGGTCAAGAAGCGGCTCCACGAGGCCGTGGAAGAAGCGCGTGAGAAGATCGAGAAGGAACGGAAGAATAAACCCTGAGCCTTAACCGAATCACTCAACGCAATCAGAGGCAGCCAACGTGGCTTGGCCTTCCAGGCTGAGGCAAAGGTATGCGGTGGCCGGAAAAGCCCCTTGCCCTGGACAGATCTCCCGATTCAGGATAAGGGTTCCTGGGCTTCCCGTCTATCAGACGAACGCTGCGGGTAGCTACATCACGACAGATCAGTCTGGAAGGCTACCCACCCATTACAGCCTCCCCGTTTGAAAAGACATCCGTCCGATACGCTTCCGAAGCCGCGATGAACGGAGCCACAACCCTTGCCCAATCACTGTCCTCGATTCGCTCGGCATCACCGTCCAAAAAGACAACATTCCGAGACTTCCCATCGGCGCAGGGGTGGTTTTCGATGATCACAGGAACCTTGTGTTTCAGCGCTTTTATATCGCCAGTATCCAATCCCATTTCTTCCGCAAGGATAACGAGTTCTTCCTCATTGATGGCGGGAAATAGCAATTCGTAGCTTACCGAGCGGGTGGAGCCCTCCTCCCCGCTGACGCTGGGACAGGTGAGCACATTCGTATTGGCCAAGTATTCGGGAACGGTCGTCGCCCAGCCTGCGGGAAATCGACCCTCTTCAGCCTCATTGGCGAACATTTTGAGCACCAGGCCAAGTTGCTTCATATTTTTCTGGCACGATTCTATGCATCTTTCCTGGATTTCAGGCGTCCAGGGGGACGTGCCGAAACTGAAACAGCGCAACCGGTTCCCCGGATCTACTCGCTCTACGCTGGACGGATTTGCCTCTCGAATTTCTAGAATCATGGGTGGCGTAGAATACCGGGCGCGTAACAGTGGAGGCGCGTTGGGAAAGTCCGGCCAGGGAGCCAAGGCATCTTTTTCACGTTGCAGCAGATAGTTTTGGCTTGTCATTTCCTCGGGTCTCTCGGAATAGCCCTGATTCCAAGGTGCATTGGGCGAGTATTCCAATATTCGACTTCCGCTAGATACGACAAGTTGAGGCGAATCAAGAAAGCCATCGCTCAACCCACTTAGTTCCTCGGGAAAAGTTGATGGGTAAGCCGTGTGGAACGCCTTCAACGCAGTCGCCAAGATTTCCATCTCGTGAATTCGCTGACCCATTATTTTCAGTTCCGCCACATCCCGCTCTGCAAGACGGGTAAATTCGGCGTCCTGAGTGAATGGAGTCTGCTTGCTACCTCCCTCTACTATACAGCTCAGCATCATGGAGTTGCCATCCGAGAGAGTCCCCGTACACACCAATTCCTGCGTCGAACGGGGAGCATCATCATCTCTCGCCTCCTCCCTGACTGTCGTATCATAAACCTCTATGATCTGCGAGCCGGGCACTTGGGCAAACGTGATATCGGGCTTGGCAGGTACTGATTCATCCGCCGTTGGAGTCGATGAGTCCGATTTTATGCTCGCCTGTTTGCCAATCATCGGACCATCGGACATGGGAAGCGCGATGCGAAGTTGATTGCCTTCTATAGCGCCATGCCCGGCTACAAACTTCGTTTCGCCACTCGACATCGCATAGAGGGTTACATCGTCGTTGACTTGCTCCAGGAAGACAATGTCGCTTTTCCCATTCCAACTCGAAAAGAATCCCGTATTTGTGACCAGATTGCAGGCCCTCCAATAGCCGGTCAGGGAGCCCGCCGCGGTGCCTTCTTCCAGGGACTCCCCAGGCTCTACTGCGTCTTCCTCTACGCTCACCTCACTGGGGACAGCAACGATTTCCGCATGAACTGGTCGCACATCGACGGTATTCAGAGCATTAGCCAACACCCCTTCCGTAGGCACGCGAGGCGGCATGTTCCTCGTCGCCACATAGGTCGCTCCGAGTATCACCACGATAGCAAGCGCAGCTCCGCCAAGTTTCATTGGCAGCGCCATGGATGACGCTCGGCCTAAGTCCCCTGCACCGGCCACCGCACTTGCCGTCCACCCAATGCCCGCCGCAGCCACAAGCCCCATGATCGCACTTCGTTGCCGCACGTAGTCGGTCTTCGGCCTCGACTCCTCGCCGATCACCGCGAGCAGGTTCTCGCTCAACGTCTGCCGCGCCCGCTGCAGGCGCTTCTTCACCGCCTCCCGGTTGATGTCGAGTGCCGCCGCGATCTCCCGGGCGTTCATTCCCGCGTGGTAATGCAACAGCAACACCTCACGCGGCTCGTCGTCCATGCGCTCGATCTCGGCGCGCAAGAGGCGGCGCAATTCCTCGCGCGCCGGATCGGGCTGATGGATTGCATCGGTTGGGAGCGCGGCGGAGACAGTCTCCTCCCGTCGCTGCTTGCGTCGCAGCTTGGAGGCCGTCTGCCGTGCGATGCTGACTACCCATCCCTCAAACTTCTTCGGTTCTTTCAGCGTGTGCAGACTCGTATAGGCGGAGACAAAAGCCTCCTGCGTGACGTCCTCCGCGTCGGCATGATTGCCGAGATACGCGTAGGACACGGCATACACCGCGGGCAAATAGCGATCCACCAGCGGCCCGAAGGCCTCCGATTGCCCCGACAAAACCTGACGCACTTGCCGCGTGTCGGACCGCTTCAATAGATTAAACATCGCTGGCTCCTCGTTGTGTAGTATAACGATTTGCCTATTCTGTACCCGCACGGGACCAAGTGGGGACTATCGTTTTTCACGCGGCCATAACCTCGGCCTCATTTTTGCCATACAAACCTGCAGTACTCTGCCGTATCGCTAAGCACTTTACCCGAAACACAGGACCGCGCGACACCATGATAGGCAATTTCCTCAGTCAGGCTGGATTCCGCCTTGTTCACTCCCGCAACCTGGTCTACAACACCTGCTGGGAGGACCCCCGAATCGACCGGGAGGCGCTGGAGCTTACGCCGCGCGACGCGGTTCTCGTCATCACGTCGGCCGGGTGCAACGCGTTGGACTACGCGCTGGCGGGCGCGGGCCAGGTCCACACGGTGGATATGAATCACCGGCAGAATGCCCTTTTAGAGCTCAAGTTGGCCGGCCTCCACGAACTGGACTACGAGGACTTCTTCGCACTTTTCGGCAGAGGCCGCCTGCCGGAGTTTCATCGCATCTATCGCAGCGCCCTGCGGCCTCGGCTGGGCGAAAGCGCCCGGGCCTACTGGGACCGCAACGCCGACTTCTTTGACCCGGCGCAATCCCGGCGAAGCTTCTATTTTCGGGGCACCTCCGGCGCTTTCGCGTGGCTTATCAATGCCTACCTCGGCTGCCGACCGGCCCTGCGTGAGGGCGTGGACGCACTGCTTTCCGCGCCCGACCTTGAATCGCAGCGCGCCCTGTACTATGCCGAAATTCGGGAAGCCTTCTGGACGCGATACGTCCGCTGGCTCATGGATCGCGACATGACCCTCAGCATGCTCGGCGTCCCGCTGCGACAGCGCGAGACCGTGGAGCGCTTCCATCCCGGTGGGGTTGTGGGTTTCGTGGAAGACTGCGTCGACGCCGTCTTCGGCCACCTGCCCCTGCACGACAACTACTTCTGGCGCGTTTATCTAACCGGAGCCTACACCCCCGATTGTTGTCCCGAGTATCTCAAGCCCGAAGGTTTCCAGCGCCTGAAAGCGGGCGCGGCGGAGGCCGTCTCCGTGAACACGGGCACGGTAAGGCAATTCCTGGAAGGCTACGAGGGAACCATCTCCCGCTTCGTGCTCCTCGACCACATGGACTGGCTCTGCCAGGACCCCAACCGCGAGCTTACGAAAGAATGGCAGGCCATCGTCAATCGCGCCTCCGAGGATGCCCGTATCATCTGGCGGAGCGGCGGTCTGAACACCACCTTTGTTGACGACGTTGAAGTCGTCCGCGGAGGACGCGCGATCCGGCTGGCGGAAGCACTCCAATACGACCGGAACAAGGCGGCCGCACTGCACGAGCGCGACCGGGTGCACACCTACGGCAGCTTTTATATCGCCGATCTACTGCCCGCATGAACGCCGCGATGCGCGACCTCGCGACGCTATACCATTTGATGGTCCGGCCGGTCCGCGGCGGCACCCACGCCCAGCGGCTGGAGTCGTTCTACGGCCCCCAGGCCGAAGGCTACGACGACTTCCGCCAGCGCCTGCTGCACGGGCGCGAAGCCCTTTTCAGATCGCTTCCACTCGAAGCGGGACAGACCTGGATCGACATGGGCGGCGCGACCGGCGCCTCCATCGGCTTCATGGGCGAACGCGCCGCCGCCCTTGAGCGCATCCACATCGTGGACCTGTCCCCCAGCCTGTTGAACATTGCGCGAAAACGCGTCAGCACCCTCGGTCTCACCAACGTCGCCCTGCACGAGGCCGACGTTACCACCTTTGTGCCCGACGGCGGCCCGGTCGACCTGGTAACCTTCAGCTACTCGCTCACCATGATCCCCAATTGGTTCGCCGCACTGGAGCACGCCCTGCGCCTCCTCAAGCCGGGCGGCCACATCGGCGTGGTGGACTTCTACGTATCGCGCAAGTATGTCGCGGAAGGCCATCGCCGCCACAGCGCATTTACGCGCCACTTCTGGCCCGCCTGGTTCGCCAACGACAACGTCTTTCTGAATGCTGATCACCTGCCTTGGCTGGCGCATGCCTTTGAGACCATTCACCTCGCGGAATGTCGGGGCGGATTGCCCTTTGTGCCGCTGGCGAAGGTGCCACACTACGGATTCGTGGGGCGCAAAAGGAGAATGGACCAAGTGAACTCAGTGGCCTGATAGATTCAGGTCCACTCCGTCCACTCGGTCCATTCCGTCCAAAAAATCTCAGCCGCGGCTACCCGAGATCACATAAATCCCCGAAGCCAACTCCAGCGTCCCGTCGGCGGGCTCGCCATTCAACAGCACCTTGCCTCGATAGGCCTCAGGCAGCACCACGCTCGCTTTCGTATTCACGGGCACCTCCACCTCGAGTTTGAACTCGACGCCGACAATCTCCCACTCCGAGCGAATCAACCCATGAATTGAGCGATAGTGCGTCGTGGCCCAGGTCAGTCCGCCGCCGGGCTTCGGGGCGATTTCGAAGGTCTTGAAGCCAGGCGTCAGCGGCGCGATGCCGCCCACCGTGCTGTAGAGCCATTCACCCACGGCGCCGAAGGCGTAGTGGTTGAAGGAGTTCATCCCCGGATCCTGGAAGCCTTTGTCCGGGGTCCAACCGTCCCAGCGTTCCCACATCGTCGTGGCGCCCTGGGTTACCTGGAAGAGCCAGGAGGGGTAATCCTTGTTCATGAGAAGCTGATAGGCCAGATCGATCTTCCCGGCTTCCGCCAGACCAGGCAGGAGGCGCGGCGTGCCGATGAACCCGGTGGCAAGGTGGTTGTCGAAGCGCGCGACTTCGGCCTCGAACTGCGCGGCGGCCTTCTCCTTCAATTCCGCCGGCACGAGATCCATGGTGAAGGCGAGGGCATAGCCCGTCTGGCTGCTCTCCAAGATCTTGCCGTCCTCCGCGAGGAAGTTTTTCACGAAGGCATTCTTCACCGTATTTTCCAGCGACGCATAGTGCTGGGCCTTCTCCGTCTCCCCGATGACCTCGGCCATTTCGCGCATCAAGCCGGCGAGGTAGGCGAAATAGGCCGTGCAGATAACCTCATCCTTCGCGCCGCCGCCCTTGTTGAGCCAGTCGCCGTACCCCATTTTCTTGCGGATGCCGTTCTCGCTGGTCTTCTCGAGAAACTCCATCCCGCGCACGAGGTTGGGGAAGTGTCGCGCGATGATGGCCGTGTCGCCGTAATAGCGATAAATCTGGTAGGTGCAGATCATGGCCGCATCGCCCCAGGCCACGGCGCCGCTGCCCAGTGCCACGCGGGGCGCCACATCGCCGAAGGATCCGTCTTCCGCCTGGGAGTCCTGCACAAGATCCACGAGCCACTTCGTGAAGAAGGCGCCCGCGTCCGCATTGTACAGCGCGGTGGGGATGAAAAACTGGGCATCGCCCGTCCATCCCATGCGTTCGTCGCGCTGCGGGCAGTCCGTGGGAATTTCGAGGTAGTTACCTTTCTGGCCCCAGGTGATGTTGTGGAAAAGCTGATTCAACAGCGGCTCGGAACATTCGAAATGCCCGGAAGGCTCGATGACCGATTGAAGCACCACTCCGACCACGTTCTCCAGCGGCAGGGCCTCGTCCACACCCGCGATCTCCACATACTGGAAGCCGTGAAAGGTGAAGTGGGGCTCCAGCGTAATCGGGCCGTCCGCCGAAAGCGTGAAGGTGTCGATGCAGCGCGCCTTGCGCAGGTTGGTGGTGTAGAGCTTGCCCTCGGCATCCAGGCGCTCGCCAAAGCGCACGCGGACCCGCTGACCGGCCTTGCCGTCGAGGGTAATGGCCGCCCAGCCCGCCAGGTTCTGACCCAGGTTGTAAATGTGCACGCCCGGCTCCACCGCCGTCACCGATTCGGCGACGATGCGTTCGTGACGCGTCACCGGTGTACCAGGGTGGGCCTGCACCGGGGCCGTGCTGGTCGTGCCGGTGGCCACCCCATCCCACGCGCTGTCGTCAAAGCCCGGCTGCAGCCATCCCGGAGTCGCGTGGGCATAGTCGTGGGTCTCGCCCATGAGCATGTCGGACTCGCGAATGTGGCCGTAGCTCGCCTTCCACGAAGCGTCCGTGGCGATCGTCTCTTTGCGTCCGTCGGCGTACTCAATTTCGAGCTGACCCCGGAAACGCGGTTCCTTGCCATAGTGATCCCGCGGGCTGTCCACGGGCAATTGCGGCAGGAAGCCGAGGTAGCCCGCATACCAGCCATCGCCCAGCAGCGCGGCGAAGGTATTCTCCGCGCCGGGCTTGAGCATCCGGGTCACATCGTAAGTCTGGTAATAGACGCGCTTGTTGTAGTCCGTAAACCCGGGCGCGAAGATGAAATCACCCACCCGTTCGCCGTTGATGAAGGCGTCATATACACCCAGGGCCGTTGCGTAAAGCGTGGCACGCTTGATCCCCTCTCCGGCCGAAAAGTCCTTGCGGAGCTGCGGCGGCGGCGGCAGTTCAAGCGCCTTGGGGAACGCGGGCACCGGCCAGGGCGGCGTGCCCACGGTGCCGATGACGCCCGCGCCGGGCCACGCACTGTCGTCGAAGCTCGCTTTGTCCCAGCCATCGGGTGCCGCGTCGCGCACGGCTTTCCAGTCGGCCCCGCTTTCAATAAAGGTCGAAGGCCCTTCGCCATAGTCCAGCACGATCCGCGCGACCATGCCCGCCGGGTTCGGCGCATCTCCCGCGTTCTTACCGATGACGCCGATGATGTTCTCACCGTCCTTGACCAGCGGGGTCATGTCTATTTCGTAGATCTGATTGAAGGTCGTGATGGTCGCCTGAAGCTCCACCCCATTCACAAAGGCCCGGGCGGCATTATCCGCCGTGATATAGATCTTCGCCGAGTCCAGCAGGCGATCAGGCGCCACGGTGAAGGCCTTGCGGAAATACACATCGCCCAGCGGAGCGGACTCGCCCGGTTTTCCCTCGCCAAACCAAATCCAGTTGGCGCCACCCATGTCGAGCACGGGGGCCTCTTCCGCAGCGGGCGCTTCCACGACGGCGTCATAGCCGATCCACGCCGCCGTCCAGTCGTCCGGCTTCAGCAGCCCCATGCTCCACAAGGCGGGCGCGCTCCACGGCGAGGGCGTGTCCGCCCCATCCCAAACCCGCACCTTCCAATAGCTCATCTGTCGCGACGTGAGGGCCTTGCCCGCGTACGCAATAAACGTGGTGTCATCGGAGGCCACCTTGCCCGAATCCCACAGGTCCCCCTGATCCGCCTGAAGCACCTTGAGCGAACTCGCCACCAGGATCTGATAACCCGACTGCACCTGCGCGGAGGACTCCGACGCCAGCGTCCAGCCCAGTCGGGGCGCGGTCAAGTCGAGTCCCAGGGGATTGGTTTTGTATTCGCAGCGAAGATTGGTGGGCTGAATGGCGGCCATGGCGTTCATCGTTCCGAGTAATCCTGTCAATAGCAAGGTGGCCAGTCTGAGTGGCATTGGGGTAGTCCTTTATGGTCTATGCTAAGCGCCTTGCCGTCGGACAGGGCGCATGGGTCTTATGGGTCTTATGAGTCTTATGAGTTGATAGTTGATAGTTGATAGTTGACAACTCACGATTTACCTGATGGCCTGGAGCATCCTGAAGCCTGAAGCCTGAAGCCTGAAGCCTGAAGCCTGAAGCCTACAGCCTACAGCCTACAGCCTACAGCCTACAGCCTACAGCCTACAGCCTACAGCCTACAGCCTACAGCCTACAGCCTCACCAGCTTCGTAATCTTCCCTGTCCCATTCGAGAGCCATTCCACCACGTAGATGTTGCCTGCTTTATCCACGTGCAGGTCATGGGGTGAAGAGAAGGCCCCTTCCACCCAGTCCGATTCTGGAAGGTTGGGCCAGCCTTCTTTTTTCCAGCAATCGGGACGATCCCCGAGGTGCAGGATGAGCTTGTCGTCTTTATCAAAGATGGAAATCCGGGAATGGAGATCGGGGATGTAGTTTTCGTCGTTCCACGGATTCACTGTGCAGGGAAAGCGCAGTTCCGCCGTCAATTCGGAAAGGCAGGCGCCGTCGAGGGTGAAGTACTCCAACCGGACGTTGCGCCGATCCGCCACGAGCAGCCGCTCCACGCCGCTCCGACGGTCGACTTTGATGCCGTGGGGACCATCCAGTTGCCCCAGCGCCTTGCCCGGCCCGCCAAAGGAATCGATGTACTTGCCCCCCTTCGAGTAGCGATGAATCCAGCTCTGGCCATACCCGTCGGCGATGTAGATGTCGCCGTTGGACGCGACGGCGCTCTCCGTGGGAACAAAGCGCTTTTCCTCGTCGTAGATATCCTTGCGGGGAGGCGTGGCAATGCGCAGTACCTCTTCGCCGTCGAGCGTCATCTTGACCACAATGCCCTCGGAGGTGGCGGAGCAATAGAGATATTCTCCATCCGCTTCTTCATTGAGAATCATGCCGTGAGCGCCCTCGTGCCACGGTGCCCCCCAGGAACCCAGCACATTCCCCTCGGGATCGCAGATCACCGTGCACACCGGCCCGGTGTGATGTATGAAAATGCGCCCCGACCGATCTTCCACCACGCCGTGGGTCGTGCCAATTACCAGAGAATCGGGGAAGTTGCCCCACCGATCAATGACGCTGTAACGATGGCTTCCGCTTCCAATTTCCATGCTGAGTGCTCTCCGATTGACTGGGGGGACGCTAATCGGAAGAGTGTAACACGCGGCGGCGGCACTGAAAAACTCCGCGCCCGAGAAATGTCCCCCAATCGAATGAACGACTAGGGCAGCGGCACAGGCGTGAGTTGCACCTTTTGTCCCTCGGCGTCCAACGGCTCGATCTGGATAAGCTGGGACACTTCCGGGCCGGTTTTCGCCACGAAGATTCCAAATCGACCGGTGGACCAGTTCAGACTGATTGGTTCAGACCCGGTCGGACCGGGCCAGAGGTCTCCAAGGAGATGCACCGTATTGGCTGGGTCATCGATGCTGAGCATCCACAGTTCCTCGCCGTGCACACCGTCGCGCGCACTGAAGTAGAGATTTCTCCCATGTGCAACGATATTGTATGGGTCCGATGACTCGGGCCCCTTCCAGATATCCGCAGCGAGACGCGTCCCCTCGGGTGTCCCATCCGTCATCCAGAGTTCGTGACCGTGCTCGCTGTCGTGGGCGCGGAAGAATAGATACTCCCCAGCAGCGACATAACCGTAGGGCTCGCCATCGGCCTCCCCCGGATTGATGTCCGAGAGCTCCCGAGTACCTTCCTCCGTGCCGTCCGTGCACCAGAGCTCCGTACCGTGCGCTTGCGTCTTCGCCCGGAAAATGACCCCTTTCTTCCAACTGTAAAAGTAGCCTGGACCCGACGACTCCGCACCGGGCCAGAGGTCTCCAAGCAAGTGGAACCCGGCTTTTCCGGGCTCGTAGTACCATAGCTCCATGCCGTGCTCGGCGTCCCGGTTCGAAATGATGGCGCGGTGCCCATCCACGGCCGCTATATTTGAATCCAAATCTACCGGCGCGATCTCGCGCACCGTGTTGCTCGCAATGTCATACCGCCACAGTCGCATCCCATCAAGATTGTAAGCGATCATATAAGCGCCGCTGTCGTCCGTGGCAAGCCGCGATTGCATCGGAACCGAGTTGCTGGGACCTTCCGCCAGATCCGCCGTAATCGCGGTCTGGCCCGGCCTCGTGTTGGTACACCAGAGTTCGTGACCGAAGGCGAGTGTCTTGGCCTCGAAGAGCACTGTCGACTGTAGAGAAACCTGAGGAAGGGGCTCGCTGCCCATGGGGCCCGGAAGTATATCCATCACCTGACGGATATCACGGGCGCTACCGTCATACTCCAGGAGAGCGGACCACAATTCTTCGCCGGTCTCGGGCGTGCTCGCCGCAAAGAGAAAGTTGGCCGACTCGCGACTCAAGAAGTTGCGTGGATTACTGGATCCCGGCCCGGGAACGATGTCCTTCAGCAGGGTCATGTGAAGGTTGCCAAATCCACAGAACCAGAGCTCGTTCCCGTGAACCCCGTCATCATAGGCGAAGCATACCCCCGCGCTGGTGCTCACCAGACGTGAGTTGATCGTCTTGGCTCCCGCCGTTGTGACCGGGGCCACCCGCGCCGCTCCCGGTGCTGTGGAGCTCGTCGCCGGTCGTGGGTTCGCTTCCTCCTCGCGTGGGCTTCGTCCGTTGCGCGTGTAGAAGCCCACCCCCAGTACACCGCCAACCATCAGAAGCACCAAAGCCACCCGCAGACGCCGCCAAAATGGATGAACCATCACCTGCGACTGGCTCACCACCTTGGTCGTTTCCTCCGCGGCATCCAGCCGCAGGAACAACTTTGCGAAGGTATCCTTGCCGCTCTCGCGCTGCTTCAGTTCCGGTATCTCGATCAGTCGGTCCAGCGCCGCCCGGGCACTTCCGGGTCGCTCCTGCGGATCACGCGCGGTCAGGTCGGCAATGAGGTCTGAGAGCCCCGGCGAAAGATCCGGAGCCAATTCGGCGAGGGAAGGCGACGTACTCTCCGGAAGGGACTTGGTGGTCATGCCCGGCGTACACGTATCCTGAAAAGATTTGCCGGAAAGAACTTCATGGATCACCGCGCCGGCCGAATAAAGATCCCATCGAGGATCGGGCTTCTCCCCGCGCCAGGCTTCCGGCGGGCTGTAGCGCGGTGTGCCCCACAGCGGCCCGCGCTCGGCACTTCTCCAGTCCCCTTCCGATCGAATCGATTGGGAGATGCCGAAATCGGTCAGGTAAAGTTGCCCCTGGGGCGTCACAAGCAAGTTGCCGGGTTTCAGATCGCAATGAATGACGCCGTGACCGTGGCAGGCTTCCAGCGCTTCCAGAAACTGGCGCAGCAGATCCGCCGCCACTGCGGGCGCAAGCTTGCCCGCCGCAAGAATTGTATGGAGTGGCGCCCCCTCGATGTACTGCATCTCAATAACAAGCTGGCCCTCGACGGAAGTCATACCGTACACCCGGACCACATTCGGGTGCTCCACGCGGGCGGCGTTCCGCGCTTCCCGCTCCACGCGGGCAAGACTCTCCGCGTCGGCCGTGAACCTGGGATTCAGATACTTGACCGCCACACGGCGATCAAGACGCAGATCCCAAGCCTCGTACACTACGCCCATGCCGCCTTTCCCGATTTCTCGAACAAGGCGGTACTTCTCCCCCCCCGAGGGCACTTCCATTTGAACGGAACTCCAACTTCCTTCCCATTGCCCACCACCCAGTCATGCACTGAAGTATAATGTATGCGAATGCCTGATACAAAAATAGACTGCGAGTACAAGCCCCAACCCCCAAACCCGCTGTCCGCTCAAAGCCCCCCGACCAACAGAAAACCGATCAAAACCCACGCGCGCCGCGCAAACAACCACAGAACCATCACACCGCCCCAGAACAATACTCCAAGGGCGCAGGGAGTTTCTGAACGGTGCCGGCTCAAACCCGAGCGACGCCGTGCGCTTCAAGCGCGCGACAGCACGCCTCTTTGTGCTCATCGGGAATGAGCAGCACGCCCCGCCCGGTGAAGGAGAATTTGGACCGCAGTTGGACCTTGATCGCCCCCTGAACCTGGCCGTTCCATTCGAAAGCCAGAATCTTCTCCCATTTCATGAGAGTGGCGCCTTGCCAGATACCGTTCTCGCGAATCTGCACGCGGCTGAGCCCCGCAATTGTGTAGAGCAGCGCGGCGGAAAAAGAGAAACGGTATCCCAGCGGCGCGCCACTCGATTGCTCTAAAAAGATCAGTCCAGTCACTACAAACATCGCCGCATTGAAAATGTAGAGTGCCCGGCTGGGACCGGGGCCACAGTCAAGTACGAGCGTACCGTAGACGGATCGGCCCCATAACCAGGAAATGAAGAAGTTTGTGAACACGGCAATCCAGAAGAGATCGAACACCACACCCAACGTATGCATAAAGGACTGGTCGGACAGGAGCGAGACCACCAGGGTTCCGCCCCACAACAGTACCAGAATTGTCAGTCCGGCAATCAGGGCGTTTCGCGCCCCGATCTTCCACATTTCCGCCGTCATTCTTGCCGCCATGATTCGACTCCCTCTGTTGGACCTGCCTCCAGCCTATACCTTTCGACGGAATCTGTCAATCGCTCCTACGGCGCGATAAATCCATGCACCACGCCCAGGTAATAGGCCAACAAGTAGGAAACCGGGTCCCGTAGTTTCGTGCCATCACCACCGCTGGTCAAGGTCCAGGGGTCGTCACCCCAGTAGACCGCGTGGTTCTCATCGATAGGATAGACGAGACCATCGTTGCGGTGCCCCGCGCCCGTGAGCGGTGCGCCGGGACTCCGGGTGTGATCGCCGAGGAACTCCAGATCGATACGGTGGGCGTTGGACATGGGCCAGACGATCAAATCCATGGGATAGCGCTTCAAGGTGTCCACCGCCATCGCCATCCACGGCACGCCCGGCGACAAATCGCGCGTGCCCCAGTGGTCGGTGCACTCTTTTCCGTTGCAGCAGGCGGCGTAGACGAAGTTGAAGAAGGGGTTCCGCTCGTACTTCTCGATGTTCCAGTACCAGTAAAAGGAGTTGTAGTACATGCTGAGCAGCTCGGGATCGGTCTCATAGCGAATCAGGTGGTAGTAATTCATGATCGCCATGTTGTCGTCGGCCTGGCCATGCGACCCCGGCCCGAACTGGATCTTGGGCGAGGTCATCACGTTGAGTCCATAACCATGGTCATCGATCAGCTTCCGGTAGGCCTTTCGATAGCCGTCATCGCCCGTGATGTGGTGGGCCACCTGCAAGAAGGTCAAGATACTCTGCGAGTTCAGGCCCCGCTCGAACCACCAGTCTTCATTCTGATTCAGGTCTTTCGGCGAGAAATGGCCCCAGCGCGTGGGCTGGCCATCGTGATCCACCATGCTGAAATCATGCTTCATCAGGTGGTCCGTCATGCGCCGAACCACGACCCGAAGCGCCTCGCGCTCGGCTTCGGTTTCGCATACATGGTCGTAGTAGAGACCGAAGCCAAAGTAGTAACCATCGAGTTCATCGGAACTGGAGTCGCACTTCCAATACCACGCGCCCGATTCATCCACGGGCCAGCGCGGGTCCATAATCTTCCAGAGCTTGTCCCGCTCCTCGCGGCGCGCGCGGTCGGTTTCCGGATTGAGGATCAGGTTCGGATCGGGGCCGTCCGTAGAGCGAATCGCCCGGGCGATGAATCCCTTCGGCGCGGGGTTACTCCCACCCTCTGTAACCTTGCTCAAAAACGCCAGCGCCTCGAAGGCCCGATGCGCCTTGCGCTTCTGCTCGGGGTCCTTCGTCGCGGCATAGCCCAGACTCGCCGAGCCGAGGTAGAGCCCCGTGAAGTGCCCATCGTTGTCCGTGTCCCGCGCGGCGCCGCCCTCTTTCTTTCCGGGCGTCGGCAGGGTAGCGTCGGCCACATACTCAAACTCGGTGCGGCGGTGATAGCGGTCGATCTCCTCCTCGAAATGGGCCGCTTTCGCCGCCAGGGTCGCGGGCACGCTCCCAATCTTCGAAACCCCGCCCGGTGTGGCAAACCACGCCGCGCCGTCGGAACCCACCGCAATATCATTCACCTGGTTGTTCAGCAGCCAGCGTCGCCCCTGTCGGAAACGCCACTCACCATTCACAAACTGAATAGCGCCGTTGGTTGTGCCGAACCACACGCCCGACGAACCCGCCGCCAGACACGTGAAATCGTTGAATGGCAGCCCCTCTTTGCCGGTGTAGAGCTTCCAGTTCTCCAATTCCAACCGGCACCCCACGCCCTGGGGACTCGCAAACCACAGGCGCCCCTCGCCATCGTAAACGACCGCGCGCACATCCACCGGGGCCCAGCGCGTCGCGCCATCCCGGGGCAGCACCATCTCGAGGCCCGTGCCACCATCGATGTAGAGCCCGTCCGCCGCCGCGACGGCGACTTCGCCATTCAAATCCGCCGTGTCACGAATGGCCCCCTGGGACAACACCGCCGACCAGGCATCCCGCCAGAGTGGCGCCTCTTGCGCTACGGCATCGGAATCGGGCTCAGCCGCCGAGGTCCAGACGCCTTCCGCCAGCACCGCCTCGCCGCCCGAGGTCCTCACGGACAACTGCTGGACCTCGCCCCCAACCCAGGCGATACGAAGCACATCATTGGACGGCAGGCCTTCTGCCACCGTGTAAGGGGTATGAATCTGCTGTTCAAAGGTCCCCACCTCGATGAGAAACGTGGATTGGGCCCCGCCCATCGGCGCCAGCGCCCCGAGGAAAAAGAATAGCGCCGCAGACTTCACATGGGTCGATTTCATACTTGCCTCGATTCAAGGTGTGGCCATGCCAGAGGCCCGGGTGTGTGCCCAAAACAGAAAACCGCCCGAAGAGCGGGTCTGGGCTCTCGGGCGGCGGGGTTTTTATCATGGTGGAGCTGAGGGGGATCGAACCCCTGGCCTCCGCATTGCGAACGCGGCGCTCTACCAACTGAGCTACAGCCCCATGGGTGGCGCAAAGAATAGCAAATGCCCGGGGCGGGAATCAAGCATTTCACGACGGCAATGCGCATCAAAGCGCCGGAATTTTCCGCCCGATCAGGGTCAAGAACTCGTGCCGGGTGGCGGCATCGTCCCGAAAACTTCCGAGCACCGAAGAGGTGGTCATTACGGAGCTTTGTTTCTCCACACCGCGCATCATGCTGCACAGGTGCTGGCACTCCACCACCACACCGACGCCCTCGGCGCCGGTATGGGTCATGATCTCTTCGGCTATCTGCGCCGTGAGCCGTTCCTGAATCTGCAACCGGCGGCCGTAGTAATCCACGATGCGGGCGAGTTTGCTCAGGCCCAGCACTTTCTTCTCGGCGATGTAGCCCACATGGCAACGGCCGAAGAAGGGCAGCATGTGGTGCTCGCACATGCTGTAGATCTCGATGTCGCGGCTGATGATCATGTTATTCGATTCCGCCTCGAACACCGCATCGTTGATGATCGTATCAATATCTTGCCGGTAGCCGCAGGTAAGAAAATCCCAGGCGCGGGCCACGCGCTCGGGCGTCTTCAGCAACCCTTCGCGATCCGGATCCTCGCCCAGTTCAATCAACAACTCGCGGACGAGTTCGGCTATACGTTCATGATTCATGATTCAGGCTCTCCTTCAATGCTCGGGTAAATGCCTCCTCCCTCTTGAGGGCGGCAATTACGCCGGGTTCAATACAATCCGCGAGGCGCCGGCCATCGCCGGGAAGCACCAGGGAAGGGTTCAGTTCAAGCAGGCCGGCAGCCAGGAAGGGTCGCACGGCGATATCCGGGTCGGGAATTGTCATTCCGCTGCCATGAAAGACCCGGTTTCCATGGAGAAGGATATCCAGATCCAGCGGTCGCGGGGCATAAGCGTCTTCGGATCGGACCCGGCCCAGGGCATGCTCCACCTCACGGAGCACCTCTTCTTTCAGCACCATCGGCTCGAGGGCGGTATCCAGTGCGATCACACCATTCAGGTAGTCGCTCTGCTCCGGCCGACCAATCGCCGCCGTCCTGTAAAAGCTGGACAGGGCCACGATGGGCACGCGGCGCGACAGCAGCCGGAGACCGGCAATGATATTGCGCTCGGGCTCAATATTCGCTCCAACGGACACATAGGCCCGCTCCGCGATACCGTCAACCATGCCCGGTCGGTCGGAAGCGGACAATTTCCACCGCGACACTGCGCGCGAAGCGCAAGGCGCCCGGTTTGTCCACGGTAACGCGTACCTTTTGAACGCCCGAGTGGGCCAGGCACAGCGACGCTATTTCGCCGGCCATGCGCTCGATCAGGAGAAAACCGGAATTCTCCACCAGAGCGATGATCTCTTTCTTAACCGACTTATAGTTGACCGTATCTTCGATATTGTCCGAAGCCGCGGCCCGACTCAAGTCGCAGGCCATCTCAATGTTGATGATTACGTCCTGCTTGTTTTCCCGCTCGTCGGGGTAGATCCCCACAATGCAGCGGCACAGCAGATCGCGAATATAGATTTTGTCCATCACGTCATTCATACATATTTCCTCGCAGATTCCGTCCCCCGTCAATGTAGATAACCTGCCCCGTGACGAATGTATTCACGAGAAGGAAGATTACAGCGTGGGCAACCTGCTCACCGCATCCGTACGTCTGCAGCGGGTTGGAATGCTTCAGGGACTCCAGGTAGGCGAGGTCCTTACCTTCGGGCGGCAATACGAGGCCCGGCGCCACGCCATTGACACGGAGCCGGGGGGCATATTCCACCGCCATCATGCGCGTGAGGTGGTGGAGCATTTTCTTACTCAAGTGATAGGGTACGTGCTTCCGGTCATAGTCCCGGACCATCGTATCCAAGAAATTGACCACCACCCCTTCCCGTCCGGTTGCCGCGAGGCGACGGGCCAGGCGGAAGGGCGCCAGGGTGTTCACGTTGATGTTCGGTTCAAGGGTGGTTTCGGATAGCTCGTCCAGTGCCTCTTCGGGAAAGATCGAGGCGCTGTTGATGAGGAAATCGATGCCGCCACTGACCTTTTCCGCCTGGTCCCACACGGCATCGGGCGTGCCCGCGACGGAAAGATCGCCCTGCACAAGCCAGACTTTGACGCCGAGCGCTTCGATTTGATCCGCAGTCGCCCGCGCCTCTTCCTCGGAAGCCCGATAGTGGATGACACAGTGCACGCCGCGGCGCGCGAGTTCGAGGGCCGTGCAGGCGCCCAGGCGCTTTGCGCCTCCGGTTATAAGCGCGGTCTTCCCCGCGAGTTCGAGCAGCCCCGTCATGCGGCCATGTCCATTGTAACGCCGGCAGCGCGCGGGCAATGCTTCATGAGCGCGTCACCCTTCCTGCGGGGGGATCTGTGCGAGGCCCTCGGCAATATCCGCCGCCGGCAGAATGATGGGGATCACGCTGTTGCGGCGGCCGCCCTGACCGGCTTCGGCGCTGATGGCGCGCAGTACGAAGACGCCCACGATCTTGCCGTCGAGGCGGAAGACCGGGCTGCCCTGGCTTGTGCTCGTGGGATCGTTCCCGGGGATATAGTACGTGCGGGGCTTTTCCACCACCGCGTCGATATACTCGAAGGACGCCGAGAACACGCGATTCGCCACGCGACCGAGGCGGTTCAAGGTGACCACGCGATCCAGCAACTCCACCGTGCCCTGGTTGGCCTGGAGGTCCACAAAGGCCAGCGGCGCGGCGGGCTTCGTCAGCGGGCGCAGGAAGGCCAGGTCCAGCTCGATATCGCGGATGACCACTTCGGCCGGAATCTCGGTGTTGTCGTGCAGCAGCAGCTTGATGTCGCTGAGCTGGGCATCCATCTTGAAGTTGGCGTCGCCACCGGACATGGTCTTGAAAATGCTGCTCGGATCCGTGGAGGACAGAGAGAGCACCGTCAGGCCGTCGGGCCGGATGATCGTTCCTGTCGCCTCTTCCTTGCTCTCCTGTTCCTGGGTATTGCCGCCGCCAAAGGAGGAGGAAACTTTGACCACCATCTGCACGGTAACCACAGCCGCCATATTGTTCTTCAAGATCTCGCGACCGGCTGCGGCATCCTCGTCCGCGCCCGCAAACAGCGCGGGTATCAGACAAAAGGCGGCGGCAAGGGAAGTGAAACGGCCTGTGATGCTCATGAAATTATCCTCGTCTAAGGCTCCTTCGGAACCCGTTGAACAGCGTCAGATCACAATTTAATCCCGCCCGCGGCTCAGGACCACTGGGGTTCAATTTCGATGAAGAAGGTATGGATACCGCGCAGCACCCGGAACACCACGGTGCGCGGTTTCGCGTTCACGATATCGGTGAGCAGCTTCTCCACCGTTTCCACATCGCCCGCGGGTTGCCCATCGATGGACAGGAGCAAATCGCCCACGGCAAGCTGGCCCAGGGCCGCCCAGCCGCCGGACTTGACCTCGTCCACCAGCACACCGGCCTGATCGGTCTTCCAGCTTTCCTGCGCTTTGTCGAAGAAGGTGATATCGCGCACGGTGAATTCGAAATCGTCGTTCCGGTACTTCTTCATCTCCCGGTCCAGCTTCGGCGCCATCACCAGTTCCACCGGGATCTTCTGCACCGCCCCGGCGCGGCCGACGCTGAGGGTGACGCTGGCGCCGCTGCGGTACTGCCGGATCAGGGTGGGCAACTCTTCGTAGTGCTCCAATGCGGTCGCCGTAAGCGGCTGTTCATCCACAGCGAAAATGAGGTCGCCCACCACAACACCCGCCGTCTCGGCGGTGCTACCCTTATAGACGTGGGTCACGCGGAAACCCTTCAGGTTCTCGTCGCCCAGCAGCTTCGCGATGTCGCGCGTGATGACCTGGGCCTCCACCGGGAGCCAGGCTTTCTTCACTTCCAGGCCGGGATCTTGCAGCTCATTGGAGCCGATTTCGATCACCGTCAGGTACTGGCCGGTCTTGCGCTCGAAGCCAGTCAATGCGGGCACGGGGCTCTTGGATTCGCCCAGCGTCTTTGCCGTGGCCGCGCGCAGTGCTTCGATATTCTTGATCGGTTCGCCGCCCACGGAGACCAGCACGTCGTTGCGCTGTATCTGGGGCTTGGACGCGCCCGCCGGGCCACCAGGGCGCACCGAGGTCACCAGCACGCCGTCGGTCGTTTCGCGCTTCAATTCCTTGGCGATACCCAGGGAGATATTGCGCACCGTGAGCCCCCACTCTTTCAATTCTTCTTCGTCCGGCAGGAGTACTTCCCGCTCGGTCGGGGTAACCGTCAGGGCCACCGTTGCGCCGTCGCGAAGGACCTCCAGCGCCACCGGCTGCCCGATGGGAAGCTCCGCCACCTGAAGGTTGTAGTCCGGAAGTTGCTCGGCGAACTGCACATCCACGGGGGCGCCGTTGAGCGACAGGATAACGTCGCCCGACTTTACCTCGGCCAGCGCGCCGGGGGAACCACCGAGGACGCCGCTGACAAGCACGCCCTTTTCCTGGGCACCATGCTTCAGCCGGGGCTGCACTTCAATGCCCAGCCAGGCCCGCTGCATTTTGCCGGTCTTGATCAGTTCCTCGCCCACCAGCTTCGCCAGGTTGGCCGGAATCGCACCGCCCAGGCCCATGCCGATCTCGTTGATGCCGATGATTTCGCCCTTCAGGTTCACCAGCGGACCGCCGGAATTGCCGGGGTAAATCGCCGCATCGTGGCCCAGCCAGCGCACCAGCGCGCCCACGTCTTCCCCGTCCATTTCCATGCCGCCAAAGCGACGCATGGATTCGGGCATGATCATTTCCGTGTTGCTGATGATGCCCAGGGTCACCGACTGGGACAGGGCCAGGGGGCTGCCCATGGCCAGAACCTGATCACCCACGCGCACCGCGCTGGAATCGCCGAAGGAAACCGTCGGGAAGGTCCGGGGCTCGGTCGGCTGGAGCTTGATAATGGCCAGATCGGTCAGGGGATCCTTGCCCACCAGCACCGCCTCCATCTCTTCCTTGTCGGAAAAGATGCATTTGATGCGCGTGGCGTGACCCGCCACGTGGTGGTTCGTGATGACGTGGCCCTCGGGCGTAATCACCGCGCCGCTGCCCGAAATCTGGTATTTCGTCTCGCGACCGTCGCGGAAATAGGACTCCACCACATGGATCTGGACGAGCGCGGGTTTCACCACCGAAAGGGCCTGGTCCACCACCTCGCGAAGGGAGGTCGCGGGCGTCTCGGCAAATCCGGCGTTGCTCAGGAGAAGCGACGCGCCCAAAGCGGCCATCGCGAAGAGTTTTCTGGAAAGTCTCATGCCTTTTCCCTAGCGTGGCTCTGCCACATCCGATGATTCGGGCCCTGCCTTGCGCAACCTGCCGGCGCAATGGTGCTCACTATCGCGGGCACGGGGGTCTCCCCCTGTGCTCTATTCCTGCAATCTAAATTTCGGTGTAAAATCGGGCGCGAAGCCCGTCGAGGCGGGGATCTGATCTCAAGCTCACCGCCAGCCTGCCCCGCATACTACCATACCCGCAATCCGCCCACAAACGCCGGGTCATTCCTTCTTAAGGTAGTGGGAAAACATGTGGGGAATGCGCGTCTCGAAGAAGCAGGGCTTCCCGGTGTAGGGGTGGTTGAAGCGGATCGACTTCGCGTGGAGCGCCAGGCGCTTCGCCGGTGATTTCTGCTTGCCATACTTTTTGTCGCCCACGATCGGGAGGCCATTATCGGCCAGGTGAACGCGGATCTGGTGCTTCCGGCCCGTCAACAGGTTGATCTCCAGCAGGGAAACGCCGTGGGCGGAGCCCAGAAGCGTGTAGGCCGTGTAGGAGAGCTTCCCCTTCTTCGTATCCGCCGTCGCATGCACACTGTGGACGCCATTCTCGATGAGGTAGGAGCTGAAAGTCCCCTCCGGCTCACGGGGAATCCCATGGACCAGGGCGTAGTAGCGCTTCTCCGAGTTTTCCCAATCCGACTGCAAGGCGTTCTTCGCCTCCGGCGTCTTGGCAAATACCAGAATACCCGAAACCTCGCGATCCAGCCGGTGCACAATATAGACCCGCTGGGGCGCCTTCGGGTTGCCCTTTTTTACATAGTCCGTAATCCGGAAATACGCCGTATCCTCCTTCTCCCGGTCCGTACCCATCGTCAGAAGGCCCGGTGCCTTGTCCACCACCAGGATATCCCGGTCCTCATGGAGGATCAGCAAACCTTTCGGCTGGTGCTTTCCACCCTTCTTTTTCTTTTTGGGTTCTTCCATGATTGCTTCCTGGCGATGGATCTGTGGCGGGTCTGCCCCTCAACGGACATAGTGTAGCACGACGAGCCGCTTCGTTGGCATTTTTGCCCGCCGACGGCACCGTCCTGCCCCCGGAAGGCGTTGCTGATCGCGCAGCGGGATCACCAAATAACGATTGGATTTTAAGACATTCCGAGAAATTGCCATCCACGCGCATGCGGGGATCCAGTACTTTCGCGCAGTTTACGCCGCCCCCCTCTGGATTCCCGCCTTCGCGGGAATGACAGAGACATCATCGCCAGGCGTTCCTGTCATCGATGCGCCGTGGCGGAACCGTCCCCTTGGGGCAGGGCGACGGGACTGTCCTGAACGCAGAGGCCCCACGACACCAAACACCGCTCCCACCAAGCACGCATCCACGACAAGACGAGGCACGCTACGCGTTCGGGACTGTCCCGCGATTTCAAAAGCGGGGGACAGTCCTATAGTCGCTGCGTGCGCCTGGGTTGACGCTACCGTCTCGGCTGCGATGCTACCGTCGGGCGCGCTTGCAGGTTGGTCGGCGATGCGCCGTGGCGGAACAGTCCCATTGGGCCCCGTCCACTCGGACAGGGGCGTGGTCCTCCTGCGGCGGACTTTCAGCCCATATCCGGCGTACTTCATCGGTCGTCGCGATGGAAACGTGAAACCTGGCGTCTTTGGCGGGGTCGTAGCGTCGGGTCACCTGCATGGGGTTTTCCCTGCCTGAAATGAGTCCGTTGTGTGGAGGTTGACCTACCTACCCTATAGATTAGGATCGGGCGTTGACGTGTCGGGAGGGGAAGGGATTGGGGGGTATGGGGTTCGGGCAGGTGGTGGGAACCAGCTACTCGAGAAGCCGAAGCCATGTACTGCAGCCCCCTCGCCACACATGCTCCCCGCAATTGAAAGGCGACCGAAAGTGGACTGCAAGTTTCAAAAGGGCGACCTTAGAAATGGTTTCCAGGGAGTGCCCGTAGCGGCGGGCAGGAAGTCCTCTTTTATAGGTGGCTATCCCCGTTTTCTTCACACGTTGGAATTGGGCGCTTTAGTCGGTGGCTGTTCCCAGTTCGCCCAGTTCGTCTGAGGGATAGGCAGCCGAATAGAACCTTTGAAGAAATTCGCAAGGAAGCTCAAGGAACGGCTACACGGAATATTCTCCCACTCTCAATACCCGTTCAATACAAGCATTCTTGAAGGCATCAACAACAAAATCAAAATTATCAAGAGGATGGCCTACGGATTCAGGGATGACGAGTATTTCTTCCTAAGAATACGTCAGGCCCTTCCCGGAAAATGACGAAGATCCAATTCTATAAATCACTTTGGCGTTGCCTGATACCATGAACACATCTGTCGGGCAATCTCCTTCGCTTGCGTCTCGTCGTTTGGAAAACTGGGTCCTATAGGACCAATTGCGATCTCACCCGAACTGTCAAAAGTTACTCCCACATCAAGCGGTTCCGACTGGAGACGAACAGACACCACCTCAAATAGTAGCATCTGGCATTTCCTCTTCACCTCTTTAGGCAGTAAGTCATCCATCCAGACCGCCTTCGTCCTATTTGCGATCCTGGCTCCGTCTTCTCTCTCGCCTCTGGCATCAGATAATTTTTCATTCTCCCGCATTTGTCGCAATATCAAATTGGGCTTCCACAGTGCGCTCCGAACTTTCTTCAGCTCGAAGTCGTTCAAAGGCAGCTTGAGCATGGGATACAACGGAGAGTCCACATGCCTCGGAATCGTATCCTCGATCTGATTCCTGCAAATTGTTTCTAGATACGAATTGAGTTCAACTTCATTTATTTCCAGTTCGGTAGCCTGACTCTTACAGAAATCTTGAAGCCATTTGCCCATCAATTCTTCAAGCTGTTGTTGCAAGCGAACATGATCATCTTTACGGGACGGATCGTGCGAAATCAAAACTATTAACCACGAGAGATCGTCCAGCAATCGCGAATTCGAAACAGTAGCAGTGCAACCCGTGCGATGTATGAAGTCATGCGTAGCGACCGCTATAGCCTCGCCGTAGGAATTGCCAGGTGCGCTCCCCAACGCCCTAGTGACATTACTAGCTACGACATTTGCTGCTAAGTGAGATCCGTCCCCCTCTGCGCACGCCCGTTTAATGGCACCGTCGAGCAAGTCAATAAATCGTTGTATTTCTATGGGCTTGACCGACTCAAAACTCGCATCTAGTCTTCCAGTTGCCGAGCCTCCTTCCGTTGCGGCGACACTCGCCTCCCCCTGAGACATTTTATCGGCAGAGTGCCTCATCGCGCTATCGCTGGCACCTGCCAATGGCAGCCGCGCCAATTCTTCCGCAAAAAAAATCTTGCCGGATCGCCGCAATGTTTGAATGCAGTTAATTGCGAATTCACGGTTTTCAAAATAGTCGAGTTTGTAAAGCGTTTGCGCCGCCCGTGCATAGAATTCTTTGAGCGCTGGCGGCTCAAGCCCCATCTTACTCAATTCTGTATCCAACTCCGCTATGCTGAAAAGCACCGAATCTTCTCGCTCTGCGAACGACGCAAACACCTCGGCATACGCCGTGACTGCTTCTGCCACCAGATCGGAATCTTTAGTAAGGCATGCTACGAACATAGTTAGCTGAGCGGACGCGCCTTTAACACGCCATTCTTCGATATTATCGCCCAACGCTTGGAGGTCGACGAAAAGCGATAAGGGATCGTCAGAATCTGGGTCGGCGCAAAGACTACGGTATCTGGACAGGCAATTCCAATATTTTCGATACTCGATCGGAACCGCCACCCAATTTCCTAGGGACTCGCTAGAGAAAGCCTCACCAAGAGCTTTCCTTTCCGGCAGTACCAACGTAATCTTTACCTTTACCAAGGGCAAACGGTCGAGCAGACGGGTCATGGTATAGATCGTCATGTTCGAGGACGCCTCTGTAGGATTGATTATTCGTCCAAAGGGAGGATACCTTTCAACTAATACGGCGGGCCTTTCATGATTTCCGCCCGTAGGATTGAAGAATGAATGGTCCCAGATTGGCGAGACCTTTAACGAAGCACTCTTTTCCCACTTCTCAGATGCGAGCAAAGAGGAAGGCCAACCGTGCGGTAACGCGTCGCGGTCTCTGCCTCCGAAATCTAAACCAAGAAAACATAAGCGCAACTGGTCTGAGAATGCCCAAGCGTCTGGTCTCGAAGGAGCAATGTACCTCGTATCGACATCCAATCGACGAATCATGCGGTCAGAGCTGGCCTCGGCGGGAGGCGGTTCGTGATGAAGCCAGATTTGGATCGATTTCTCCTCCATCAATATATCGCAATAGGCCAGTGCGTCAGTCATTTGAATGTACTGACCACTGGGTTCCATCCAATAGTTGCATATGCGGGTCAAGCCGTCTTGGCCCGCATATGCCACACCTTCAATGATGCGTTTTCCATAGACAGTCGAATGCAGTTCCGCCTCAAAGTAGCATGCGCGCGCATCTCGGTTATTAATCTGCTCTCCAAAACTCATACGTGCGGAGAATAACAGAAGGATCCAGAGGCTATTTCGCAATGCTACCATGAGTTCAAAACTCCTTTTATCGTCGTGCTTATACTTTCAACTCTGCTACTAGTCCTCGGGATACTCCCAATCGTGTAGCGCGTAAGAAGTTACGCCAGACCCGGAGTTTCCATAAGCATCAAGAGCGTCATCCGCTATCCAAGCCTTTGACTTGGATGAGTGGGAAACCTTCACGAACGCACCAAGTGCACGTAGATATCCAGACCAAGTTGCGGAACTGTTTCCGCCATCCCCGCCGACGGTACCTTCACCGCTATCTCCGATGCTGACGGATGCTCCGTTGATAGAGATTCCGCCACTCACACTCCACCCACTGCTCTCGTGACCGTTACCCTCGGCTTCCGCTGGATGCGAACCCGAGTGGTAACTGGACGTGCTCTCCGAGCAGTTGTCGTCTATATCAACTGAAACAGTGGCCCAGCCATATCCGTAGGTGCTTCCGTAAGTAAACCAAGTTGTGCTCTCGGAGTCCAAATATACGTAGGCACCTGCTCCTCCCTCAGCCTCGGCCCAAATTGTATCAGGCGCGGAGCAGGTTGGGGCAGGCGTGGGATTATAGGTCTTCACATATAACTTTGAATAACCCGTCGTCGCCTGCGTTTCAGTGCCGCCTGCCTCGGACCAAGTATAGCCATCGTTCGCGGTCGCATACGATGCGCTGATCATAGTGCTAGCGAAACTATATGCGGCGTAACCATCCTCGGGCGGAGCATCCGTGTTGGTACCAGGTTCGCCCTCCTCCCATACAATCCACGCGTTTGCCTGCTGGAACGAAAGAATACTACTTATGGCAAGGGTGCAGAGGTAAAGCTTCGTCACGGTTCTTGTTCTCCGAAATGGCAACTTATTCATGAGGGAACCTCCTACGTAGATATGGGTTAGATTGTCATCGGATCATAATTTGGACTCAACAAAGCTACTATTCTGGACGACCTCCTTTCTGCAGATTGGTATTCAATTCCGCATTTATGATAGACAAGATGAGGTTCCATTGTTCGGCCTCTTCCAGATGGGGCCCGAAAAAATCGAGAATCTTGCTCTCGGAGGTTTGATTGGCTCGGATCTCATAAAAGGCGAGTTTGTCCGAATTCAATGATTTAACAATGGAATCCCGCAGTGCTGCCGAAAGCACGGTGCCCAAGCCTGCGTCTGCTTGCACGAGGATCTGCGTAGTTTTGTGAACAAACTCAAAACTTAGCATGTCCGTGATCGGTTCATCTCCGGTTCTAGACTTCACACAAACTTCGTTCCAGAGTGTACAAACCCACTCTTTAGCCTGATCCGCAGTGTCACCGACATGGGAACCTATGTCTGCCTTATCAAGTCGATAAGTTAAACTCGAAAGCAAAAACTCGTTCTTAGATATCTGCGTGACTTCTCCAAGCAGCCTAGAGCGTGCTGATTCGGCGGCGTTAACATTGATGGTAGAGTTCCAAGATAGGAGCGCATCTACTTTTCCGTTAACGGCGGCTTCCAAGATACGTCGTCGGTTGGGTGCTTGTCCGCTTGTCGACGAAGTATCAGTCATGAAAGCGTTCACGCATTGATGAAGAACTTCACGCCTCGCATCAAGTTCGGGCTGGTCAAGCGGCATTCGCGGCATCATGTTTATCAAAGCAGGAAGCCCTTCAACTAACGCAGCCAACCGTTCTGTGTGATCCCCCGAGGTTAAATAGCGATCAAGCTGCCTCTCGATTGACTGCACAACTGAGGTAGCATCGGATTTCGACAAGAGCCACTTCGCCTCCAGTATAGGTTCGAGTCCCGCTGGGCCAAGCGTTCCCTCATGGTCGGCGCTTACCAGAGGATGGCTACAGAACATCAATACGAGTAGTGACGCTGATAATATCCGGCCAGTCATGACATTCAGACGTTTCTTATCCAAACACTTATTACACGTTGTGAGTTCTTCCATTTGAATCCGCATGAGTTGGCGTCCTATTCCGATGCGTCGTGAATTGGACGCATTTCTTGCATCTGAAGCATACGAAGCTCCTGCAGTCTCACGCTGTCGCGATGAAAATCCGCTGACAGACTGGAACCTACCTGCTCCCAGAATTCGGTTGGCACCGAATCCCGAAACGCGGCGTACACCAGATTTCTAATTTGCTGCGCGTGTCGGGAATAGAGGCGCGAAATCCGCTCGCTCTGCTCGTCGGCTGTCATATCTGCGAGTTCCGGGGAGTCCAAGTAGTGTTGGATTTCCTGTTGTGCGGACGTTAACACCGTTTGGAGGTTTGCACTCAATCGTGATTGGGCCTCTTCACTCAACGGAAACTGGAACATGGGCTCAAAGTAATTGATACTTTCCGCATGTACATCCGGATCCATATTCTCGGCTACTTCTGCTGGAAGGTTGTCAAGAGAACCATACAATCCTATAAGTGCCTCATCTAGTGTCGATTTATAGACTTCCATGTTGGTTTCAGCCGGCGTGGAATCGACCAGCCCCTGGTCACACAAGGTGGCGAATACCGCCCCGGACAACTCGGCCTTATGGGTAATGCCTAACAAACCGACCTCTTGCCGAAAGTCGGCCCTGGAAATGTCGGTGGCCATCAGCCCCACAGAAGCGAGCAATCCGGACTTCTGACCTGCGGACAGTCCATCCGGTAGGTGACGTTGAAGGGCTTCGACTATAGCGGATGACGTAGCATATGTTCTGTAAATTGAAAATGCGACCACGCATTCGTTCCAATCTTGGGTAGCTAACCAAGAACAAGATAGGACTCGAACAACATGGCCGCGCACCCCCAGTCTCTCGTATCTCAGTTTAAGAATCAACTTTCCGAGGACGGAGATTTTCTTCACGCCCTGGCGGAGGTGTTCCTTCGCGAGTTGATGGAGGAAGAAGTTCAGAACCACGTGGGC
>JAEUWI010000028.1 GCA_016791475.1 Candidatus Hydrogenedentota bacterium | reverse complement strand
GTGGGGCCTACTGAAAACAACAAAACAGCAAACACTACCCAAGTGGACAGTATTTACAGAAACTATTTGACACTACCCCCCTGTGGAACACAAGCTTGCTGCGAACGGGCACAGGCGCCTCCAAAAGCTTCTCTTTTTCTCCGTGCCTCCGTGTCTCCGTGGTCCAAGTTCTAGTTGCGGCCGGAGGCTGCTCCAAGTCCATTCGTCGTTAGATCGATTTCTGGATTCAGACGGCTGGCGTGTTGCTTCGTTTGGAAATGAATCAGTCGCGTTCGATTCTGAAGCAGTAAACGCATTGTGGGGCTGGCTGCACAATCGAAAGCGCCCGGAAACCGATGGTTTATTGGGCAATCGCGTTGGCACGGTATTTGATAGTTAAAAAACGGAGCCGGAAATTACGCCGGGCCAAACTGACAACCGAAGGAAAGGAAAAGAAAAGGAGATTTCACCATGGAACTCAAGCAACTTGCTCCCTGGAACTGGTTCAAGTCTGAACAGGAGAATGGGTCTCGTCCACTCCCGGTGACGCGGGGTGGCTCCGCGAATGCCTATCCAGCGCCCCTTGCCCGGTTCCACGAGGAATTCGACCAACTCTTCGATAATCTGCTTCAGGGTTTTCCCTATGCCCCATCCCCGCTTTGGAACACCCTTCGTGTCCCCGACACTACTGCGTGGCTGAAGCCGTCCGTCGACATCGCCGCCACCGATAAGTCGTACACGATTTCGGCGGAATTACCCGGTGTGGACGAGAACCAGATCGAGGTACAAATCACGGGCGACACGCTGGTAATCCGGGGAAAGAAGGAGCAGAAAAAAGAAGAGAAGAAGGATCACTACTACTGCGTGGAGCGCTCCTACGGCTCTTTCGAGCGCCGCCTCTCCCTGCCGGAGGACGCCGATGCGGAAGGCATCCAGGCGGCCTGTAAGAAAGGCGTGCTCACGCTTACGGTGCCCCGCCGCGCCGCCGCCGCGCTACCCACAAAGCAGATCGACGTCAAAGTCGCCTGATCTCCCATCGCCCCACTCCGCCGCGGCCGCGCGGGCGCAACTGCTGCGCCCGGCGGCCCGGCTTCATTGTTGGGCAGTCCGCACGTCGTTCCTCCCTTCATCCCGCGCGGGAAGGGAGGGCATGACCACGCGCAGGCCCTCGGCGCCGGAGACTATGGCCAGAGAAAAAACGCCGGAGTTCACTTCCTGGCCGTGACGGCAACGAACGAAGACCCAGTTGATACCCTGTTTCAATGCAACTTCAACCCGATCCGTATCCAGGAGATTCAAGCGGCCCGAGCGGTTGGAATAGACTTCGCCCTCATTCACCCAGAGCCGGATTTGATCACTGCTTCCGATCGCCAGTGTTACGGTTCGTACGTCTGGACTTTCCAACTTCACGAGAAATTCGCTTGCGCCCCGGGTGCCCCAGGAACCCGAGAAGCCGCCGGACATTCGTCCCACCAGCAGCGAGGGATAAGAATCGCCTTCTTCCAGTGCGCGCCATTCCCGAGATGGGGGAAGGGGAACGTCCTCACCTCGCAGCAATGCGGATACTTCTCCGTCCAGATCCCGGGCCATCTCTGACCAATCGTTCGTTTCGGCAATGTCCGAGGACGCCCAGGACGTGATCAGATTACCCAAAAGCCGCACTTCGGCCTCGCGCGCGGCGGGAACCCCAAGGCTCGCGGGATCGAGGGCGGGAACCGGTAACCCATGTCGCGACGCAAGGGCGGCGCGAAGGGCCGCCAAATCCCCTACGCCGGGTTGCTCCGGGCTTGCCTGAATCTTCGCCACGATGAGAGGCTCTACGGTTTCATAGGGCAATTCGCTGAAATATGAGGCAATTTCCTGCCAGGCCTCCGAACGCATGGGCAGCGGCGCGGGGAGGAGGCGCGAGAATAGCTCAAGCGCCCCGGCCGGGTCCCCCGCCTTCCGCTTGAAGGATATCTGCGTCAGGAGCGCACGATCCTGTACTTCATCGCCATAATCACCTCCGGCCAATCGCTCCAGGCACTTAATCGCCAACGCGTCTTCTCCCTGCGCGCGGAACAGATCCGCCAGTCGGAACAAGTGGGGCGACTGGGCGCCCGGTGCATCGGCAAACGCCGTGAGTGCGGCGAGCCCCGCGGCCTTGTCGGGGCCATACCAGGCTTTGAACGCCGCCACATAGGTCGCCATGGCGTCGGTGGGCGCCAGCTCGGCAACGCGGTCGAAGAGCGCATCCCGCATTGCCGGGTCCTCAAGTTCCTCCGCGCGATAGAGTCCATAGGCCGGATCGTGGGTCAGTATTTCTGGATTGGTGCGGGAAAGCTCGATGAGCATTCCGGCCGCTTCACTGCGCGCTTCCAGGTTGTACAATGCATCCACCAGCACTCGATCCGAATGCCGAGAGGTGCGCGGGTGTTTCGCCGCCGCCACCAGCACCGCGACGGCCTGATCGCGCTGGCCCGACTCCCTCAGCACGAGACTGAAATTCTCGGCGTCGTCGCGATGCGCAATCGAGCTTGAATCGATACGGGTGAGCAAGGCGTCCCGCAGGCGCCCGGCCGTATCTGGATTCACGTTGCGTGTCATGCTGAGCAAGACATGATTCACGAAAGCGTTGGACTTCAGCGAGTCCGTGCCGAGCAGGGTCTGCCAGGTTGCCGACTTTTCCAGTTGCGTTCCGAGCTTCGATACGAGGCCCTCCTGACCATTCGCATTGAGATCGTGATACACGGACTCCAGCGATGCGACCATGGCTTCGATCTGCCCTGTGCCCTCCAGCGCCCGGGCACGGAGCAGGGCGACATCCACGGCCCAGCCGCCTTCCGTGCCGGCGTCGCCCAGCACTTCAAGGGCTTCGGCAAAGCAGGACTTGTCGAGAAGGACCCGCGCGAACTCCGTATTGACCGGCTCCCCCGCCTCCCGCCACGCCGCCATGGCCTCGGCGGGCTTTCCCGCCAGGGCAAGACACTCGGCGAGCTTCACCCGCACGTTGCGGTAGTCCGGTTGCCGCACCAGCAGTGCGGCCAGATCGGCCGCCGCCTTCTCGGGTGCGTTGGCCGCACGATACGCCTGCGCACGCTGCTGGAGCAGCTCGGAGTCGCTTTCCGAGAGCGTCACGGCATCCAGCAGGGCAATGGCTTCCTGTGCCTTCCCGTTGTTGGCGAGCTCCCGAGCCGCTTCGATGCGCGCCTGGGGTGTGGCTTCCGGAGTGGCGGCCACCGCCTCGGCCTCGGAGGATGCCGCGGGCGCCGCTACCGGTTTCTCCAGCGTCTCCTGTCGCAGATCCTGGGGCAACAGGTCCTTCGCTCGCTCTATCAGCTCCTGAAACATCCGCTCGTCGCGGTAGTCGCCGAGTAGCTCCAGAGCGGCGGGCCAGCGGCCCCGGTTGATCTCCCACCAGGCCAGTACAAAGCGATCGGTTTTGGAAAGTACCGGCTGCTTGCGGATCGCGTCGATATAGCCATCCACCACCGAAGCGGGCACAACATGGTTGCAGAAGTCGCCCAGCGCACGCAGCTCCTGGGCGAGTTGGTAACCGGCGGGATCGTGGCCCGCCTCGCGACGAAGCACGCCGCGCAACAATTCTTTCCACGCGGCCTCCGTGTTGCCGCTGGCCAGCAGGGCGCCCATGACGCCTCGTGATCGAAGTTCCTGAAAAACGGTGTCGCGGACCTCCTCGGGCCACTGGGCATATTGTTGTCCCGCTTCGGCATGAAATCCCCTGACGATCAGGAACTGAAGGTAGCGCGCCTGGATGTATCTGTCGTTGGACTGCTCCATCAGTGCTTTCAAAGTAGCGCGCGCGCCGACCACGTCGCCCCGCTCCGCGTCGAACTCGGCGAAGCCCGCCCTGAGCCGACTGTGCTGCCCCGGCTCCGAGTTCGCCAGAACCTCCTCGCGAAAGGCCGCCAACTCACCGCGACGGCCTGTTTCTATCAAGGCCTGGCTCGCCTCACGGACTACGTTTTCGTAAGGATTGGGGCGGCGGGCCCGGTTCAGCGCGAACTCGCGCCACGCATCGATATTGCCCGACTCCCGAAGCATGCCGCTGAAGCGATCGCCAAAATCCTTGTCAAATTCGGTGTCCCCAAGTAGCTTCTCATATATCGCTATTGCCCCCGCGAGGTCGCCGGACTTCTGCAGGGTATCGGCATAGAGGGCCTGAAGCTCGCGGTTCTCCGGAAAGCGCGCCGCTATCGGCTCGATCCGGCGCCGCGCAAGGCCCGGCAGATTTTCCAGGTCGCCCGCGTATCGCCGGGCCAGATCCGCCGTGGTCTTCGTTTCGGTAGAAAAGATCTCGGAATCGATCAGGCTCTCGTAGCGGCCCCGCGCTTCGTTGAGCCGGATGATCGATTCGGCCAGTTCGTGCCGCGCCGGGTCGGAGGCGGGTATTGAGGTGAATACCTCCTTGAAGTAGGGCACTACCACTTCGTCAGCGCCCGCCTCGGAAAGAGCGCGGATGGCCTGATCGTGACCAAAATTCCCGCCATGCTGCTCCGCGAATTTCTTCCAGGTCTGGAGGGACTTCTCCGGTTCCCCGGCGCGAAGATAGAGCATGGCCAGGCGCTGGTAGTCGGTCTGCCCCGCGACCTTGCCCACCGACTCCAGATACTGGATGGCCGCCGCGAGATCGCCCCGGGCCTCGGCAAGCCCCGCCAGGAGCGTGCTGACCTGCTGATCCGCGTTTGCGGTGGCAATGCTCTTCAGTAGTTGCTCGGCCTCCGCCGCGCGCCCCTCGTGGCGCGCGATAAGAGCCGCCAGAATTTTCAGCGAACGCGCGGTGTACTCGTCCGCGTGCGTGGCCGCCGCGATGGCCTTCAACTCCTCCAGCCGGCCCGCCTCGGCAATGCGCTGGATAATTTCGGGGGTGCGGCCCGTGTCCACCTGAATTCCGGCCTGGGGTGATGTCGGTTGGTAAAGCTTCAGATATTCGGCGGCCGCTTCGCTCTTGTTTCCCGCCTGCCAGTAGTAGTCACCTATCTGAAAAGTCAGCCAGACATTCTGCGGCTCGATGCGCAACGCGCGCTGGAGCAATTCCGCCGCCTGGAGGTATTCCCGCTCCTGGCCGAGTTGCTGCGCCAGTTCCTGGAGTTCGTTGACGGTGCGCGCCTCGCGCTTTACCCGCTGCTCGAGGGCAGCGAGTTCTTCCTTCTTCCCCAAATCCTTGTAGAGCCGCCGGATTTCGCCCGTGATATTCCTGGAAGCCGACGGGCGCGCCGCCACCACCGACTCCAGCACGGCGAGCGCGCCCGCGGGATCGTTGTTCGATTCCAGCAGGCCCGCATAGCGCACTTTCAATTGCACATCGTTGGGACGAAGCTCCAGCAACTTTTCCATTTGCGTCCGGGCCAGATCGTACTGCCGGCTCTCCATGTAGAGCCCGATCAGGGACTCGCGCAGCGTGACGGACGTGGGCTGACCCTCCAAACGCGACTCGAAGTCGGTGATGAGTTCCTGCTCGCGACCGGCCTCTCGGTAGGCGTTCCAGAGCGTTTCAAGCCCGTACAGCCCCTGGGTCTGGAGCGACATCGCATTCATCGTGTATTGAAAGTTCTGGCCGCGCCCCCGGACTGCGCCCTGCTTTTCATAGGCCTCGCGGGCATAGGCTATGGCCTCGTCGTAGCGATGCTCCGCGGCGCTGGAGCGCGACAACTGGATCAGGATGCCCGCATCGCGCGAACGGGCCAGCTCCTCCTCCAGCAGCGCCCGAGCCTCGGCGCGGGCGCCGCCGTTCTCCAGCGTCCTCACCACCTGGCTCAAGTGATTGGCCCGCATCCCCACGTTACCGCGGACCGTCCCGCCGATTGGGGTATCGGGCAGGGCGCGATAGAGCGCGGGAAGGGCCGCGATATCTTCCTGCGCCAGAGCGAGCTGGAGCCGCGCGCGTGCGACCTCGCCCGCCAACGCGGGATTCGATGTTTCAATTTCGGTATAGCCGCCGAGCATTTCATCAAATCGCCCCTGCTCGTCCAGCAGGAATAGGCGGAAATTCTGGAGGAGGAAGTCCCCCGGACGCCGGGCAAGCAGGGCCTCGACCGCCTGAACGGCTTCGCTGTCGCGCTCGGTATTGCGAAGGCACGCCACATAGAAGTAGGCAAAGTTGGAAGCTTCCTGCCGCGCTTCGTCGCTCTCCGCCGTCGCGTACTTCTCGGCCTCGGCGCGAAGGCGCTCGATGACCGGTGCGAACTCCTCGGGAGTCGAAGTCAGGCGGTAGGCCTCGTTCAGCGCCTGAGCCCGCTGATGATCCGTCACGGGGAAGTTATATCCCTGAAGCATGGAAATATTGCCGCCCGACTGGCGACCGCGCCGGGAACCCTGGGGCATGTAGAGCGGCGTTGGAAAGTTCCGTTGCGCTTGGAACATGTTGGGGACCGCCTCAGCGGTCGGGGCAAACACCGCCTCGATGTACAAATCCCGTGCGCCGGCGGCGTCGCCGCGCTCCTGACGCAGGCGCGCGCGTCCCGTGAGGGCGGCGTTGAGAAAGCGGGGGTCAAGTTCGGCGGCCTTCTGGTAGAGTTGATCGGCCGTTTCCTGGTTCTCGGCCCGCTGAAATGAAGCGGCGACTTGCAGGTAAATCTGGGCCTTCTCGGGCGCTTCCGCGGTCAACTCGGCCAGCACCGCCTCGGCCTCCCCATAGCGCTCGCTCTCCGCCAGCAATCGAATATGCATGAGCCGCGCCTGGCCCGCGAGGTTCGTGTCGGGCTGCTGTGACATTTCCTTCGCCATGGCGATTGCTTCATCCCTTCGCTGAAGCTGCTGGAGGTAACCGAAGATGCGCCAGCGAAGCGACAGATCTTCCGGCTGGAGCGCGGACAGTTCGCGGGCGGCTTCCAGGGCAAGCTCCGGCTGCTCGGACGCCTCGCAGACCAGAAGATAGTCGCGTCGCGCGTCGATATTCTCGGGTTGCGCTTCGATACGCTTACGGTAAGTATCGACCATGGACTCGGTTTCGTCGAGCTGGCGGGATAGATGGACCATGGTCTGCACGACCTGCTGGCGCACATCGTTGAAGCTCTGGCCGTAGCCCCGGGAACGATAACCGCCAAAGCCGCCCCGCGAACGATAAGGCCTGCTGAAGCCCATATTCATATTCATATTCATATTCATATTCATATTCATGTTCATGTTCATGTTCATGTTCATGTTTATATTCATGTTCATGTTCATCGACATCCCTCCCTGGAAGGCAGGGAACGACGGGAAATTCGCGGGCGGCCGAGCGGTGGCGGGCGGCTGGGTCCCGTTGGTCTGGGGCGCTTCTGGACGTTCGCCAATGTCCAGGATCTTCTTCAACTGCTCCAGTCCCTTGTCGATCTCGTTGAAGCCGATCAATTGCTGGGCATAATCGAAGCGAAGATTGTGATCGTAAGGGTCAATCTCCAGAGCGCGCTCCGTTCGGGCGTTCGCTTCGTCATAGAGTCCATAGGCCTCCAACTGGCGGGCCACTTGTAACTGCACGGCGGCGTCATCGGGGTTCTCACGGGTGATGCGCTCCCACACGGTGATGGCGTCATCCATCCGCCCGACCTGGGCATAGGCGCCGGCCAGCCGATCAAGATCCTGGGGCGTGGGCTGGGCCGACCGCGCCAGAAGCTCTTCGTAGACCGCCAGCACCTTCTGGTGATCGCCGGCCTGATAGGCCTCGGTCATCACGAGGCGCAGGACCGCGTCGCGATCCTCGACCTCGCCCCGGGCCCGCTCCAGGGTCTCCATGGCCCCCCGAAGATCTCCGGCGGCGCGATACACGGCGGCCAGCTCCTGATAGGCCGCCAGGCTCTTGGGCGCGGCGCTGACCCGGCGCTGGAACTCCGAGAGCAGCACATCGCGCTGGCCATTGCGCACATACACCGTGGCCAGCCGGTTCACCGCGTCGAGCCGCGTGTTATCGTCCGTGGCGGTTTCCAGCATCTTCCGGTAGATTTCCTGGGCCTCGCCCAAGCTGCCGAACTGCTGCAGGGCGTCGCCAAACTCGCGATAGTAGGCCGACTGGGCGCCGTCGAGCTGGACGAGGTTCCGGTACTGCTGGAGGCCCTTTTCGGGCTCGCCGTTGCGAAGGTACGCCTGGGCGAGCGCCGTGCGGGCTTCGGGGCTGGAGGGGGAAAGTTCCACCAGCTTTTCGGCGGATCGGATCGCCTCCTGGGGTCGGCCCGAGGTACCATAAAGTGCGAGCAGGTCGCGCAAGTAGGCCTGGGAACGTTCCGCGTCTTTCGACATCAGCCCCTCGATCGCTTCAATCGCCTTCTCGGTCTGCCGGTTCTCCTTATAGGCCCCGGCGAGCAGTCGCTGAAACTCGATACGCGCGGGATCGATGGCGACGCATTCCTCATACAACTTCACCACACCGGGTCGGTTGCCCAGGCGGGCGTAGAGCCGGGCCAGCTTGAGACGGGCCGTCGTGTCCCCCGGGGCCCGCACGATGGCCTCTTCCCAGGCCTTGCGCTGCTGATCCAGTGTTCCGAGGGCCTCGTAGGCATCAAGAAGCCCCCGCTCGCCCTCGTTTTTCAGGTACTCGCTCGTGTCCTGCTCCGCCAGACGCGTGTACTGCGCCACGGCCCCGGCGTGATCTTCGCGCGCCGTGAGCAGCCGGGCGTAGGCCAGGACATGGTCGAGATTGTCGGGCTCCAGTGCCATTGCCCGGGAATAGAGCGCCTCGGCCTCGGCTTTGAACTCTTTCGACAGCAGTATCGCGGCGATCTCCGCCACTTCTCCGGCGGGCGTATCTTCCGGAGCCGCGGCCGCCTGCCACGCCGCGAGGGCCGCCTCTTCCTCGCCCATGTCGTACTTCAGACTCGCCAGGCGCAGGCGCCACTCGCGATCCGGCCGAAGGGCCAGGGCCGCCTCGTAGGCCGCCGCCGCTTCGGGAAAAAACTCGCTCCGCTCCAGCCATTCGGCGAGCTGAGCGTGATTGCCGGCCACGCTCCCGTCGCCGACCACGCGGCGCCAGGTCTCCAGGGCCTTCTCGGGCGCTTTGTGTTCCAGCCAGGCCTCGCCCAGCCGCCGCACATAGTCCGGCTCCGCGGGATACTGCGCGATGAGCGCCTCAAAGGTCGCCGCGACTTCGTCCATTCGATCGGCCCGATGGTAGAGACTGATGAGCATCTCCAAGGCCGACACGCGCCCCGGCGCGCGCGCAATGATGTCCTTGAGCAGTGTTTCAGCCTTGGCCGTATCTTCGTGACGCAGGGCAACATCGGCCAATAGCTCGGAAAGGGAGAGATCCGTGGGATCCTGGGCGATGCGGGCTTCGAGGTAGGCCGAGAGCCCTTCCAGGTCGCCCCGGGACTCATAGACCCCCACGAGTCGACCTTTCAGATCCTCATGGAGCCAGTTCCCCGGTGCGGCGAGGGCCAGCCCCTGCTCGAAGGCCGCAATGGCCCCCGCATGGTCATCTTTCGCGAGGAGGGACTGGCCGATGGCGCGCCAGGCGTGGCACTGGCGATAGGGGTCCTTCGACGCAGCCGCGATGATACGTTGCCGGGCGGCAATGGCTTCGTCCCACATGCGATTTTCTTCATAGATCTCGGCTAATTCCTGAAGCGCAAAGAGATCGTTCGGATTCAGCGCTGCTATGCGCTCCCAGACGGCGGCGGCTTCGGCGCGCTTCCCCGAGCGAAGATAGACGCTGCCCAGCATGCGGCAGATTTCGGAGCGCTGCTCGGGGCTTTCCGTGGCGTCCAGCGCGGTGCCCAGCAGGGCAATCGCGTCGTCGTCCTTGCCCGTTTCATAGTAAAGCCGCCCCAGGAGTGCATTGAAGGCGGGGCTGGCCTCGCCCAGTTCACGGGCCTTGGAAAGCGCCTCGACCGCCTCACCGGACTTGAACTGGCGCGCCAGGATACGGCCGCGGAGCACGAGACCACCGGTGGTCTCCGTCTGCCCCTCGGCGGGCGCCAGTTTCTTGAGCCACCCGTCTACGCCCTCGCCGAGCATATAACTCTCGTAAACCCGGTCAAAGGCCGCATCCTGCAGCGGGTCCCGCTGGAGCACCTGCTCATAGCGTTCACGAATCAACCGGTCCCGCTCTTCCAGGACGACCGCCCCCGCTCCTTCTTCCTGCGCCCCCACGGGCGCGGCCGCCAGAATAAGGAAAATAACCGCATACAACGTTCTCATGCCCAGCTCTCCTCATCGAATTGAAACCATGTGCTATCTACTATATACGACAATGGCCGGAAAAAGTTCGACGGATTTCCCGGTCGCGCACCCGCCTCTTGGATTCCTGGATGGGCTCGTGTACACTCAGTAGCCATGGTGTTGCCGCAATGTGAAAAGCCTGGCGGACAGGGGTGGCTTGGCGGCGACACGGGCGACACAGCCCCCAGGCTGATCGCGCTGGATGCAGGCAGGGATAACTTACCTTCAGGGAGGTATCATGAATCTGTTAGCGAATCGTTACGTTTGTCTGGCCGCGACCTTTATGGGGCTGGGACTGGTCCTAAGCGCCTGCAATGGTAAGGCCAATTTCTTCCGCTTCCAATTGATCAACCAGACCCCCTACGCCATCACCTATTTCACGGTGGCGGATTCCGAGGCGGGTCTCGATACGGCGGCGAATGTGCTCGGCGAGGCGCTGCCCGGCAATGCCGTGGGCGACGCGAACGTGGACGGCCCCGGTGAATACTGGCTCCGCGCAACCGCCGACGTGGACGGCACCCCCGTGACCCGCACCCGCGGTCCGCTGACAATGACGAACAACAACGTGGGCTGGGCCTGGCGCCTGGAAGATGGAGAGGTGGTCGAGGGTACCGATGCCGCCAGCCTCTACGCCCAGAGCGAGCTGCCGATTGTCATTATCGACACGGATGGCCAGGACATCTTAGACGACCCGAAGATCACCGCGACCATGCACATCATCGAGGGCGCCGAGGGGGAGAACGTGGCACCCGATCCGGATTCGGCCACCTTTACCAGCCCCATCGGCATCGAGACCCGCGGCAACTCGTCCCAGACCTTTCCGAAGAAATCCTGGGGCCTGGAATTGTGGGATGAGACCGGCGAAGGCGTGGATGCCGAGCTTCTGGGCATGCCCGAAGAGGAAGACTGGGTACTCTATGGCCCCTGGATGGACCGAAGCCTGATCCGCAATGTGCTGGGTTACGGCCTCTGGGCGGACCTGGGTTACTACGCGCCCCGCACACGCTTCTGCGAGGTCTACCTGCGGACGGATCCGGAAGTACCGGTTGTCGAGTCCTACGAAGGCATCTACGTGCTCACGGAACGGATCAAGCGCGATGGCGACCGCGTGGACATTTCCCGCCTCGAACCGGAGGACTCACACGCCCCGGAGATCACCGGTGGATACCTGCTGGAAATCATGGAACCCAGCCGCCTGGATCCGGACGAAGTGGGCCTGCCCATCGCGGATGGCTTCGTGGCGAGCCTGGTCTATCCCGATCCCGACGACATAACCGATCTGCAGCAGCGCTGGATTCAGGGCCATCTTGCGGCCTTTGAGCAGGCCCTCTTCAGCGGCACCTTCACCAATCCCCAGTCCGGTTACGCGAAGTACATTGACGAGGATTCTTTCATCGACTACATGCTCTTCCAGGAGTACTTCAAGAACCGGGACGCTTTCCACTCCAGCACGTACGTGTACAAAGACCGCGACGATGTGCTGCACCTGGGCCCCATGTGGGATCTGAATATCGCCATGGGCTATTTCAGCTTCCAGGGACTCGAGGGAACGGAAGATTTCATCCTTACGAAGGAGGGCGGACCAATTTCGCGAAGCGCCTGGCCACGGCGGCTGCTGCGCGATCCCGCCTTCAAAGAACGGTATATCGCCCGCTGGAATGAACTGCGCGACGGTATATTCGACACGGCGACGATGAACGCGCGCATCGACGGCATCGTGGCGGAAGTCGGCACCGCTCAGGCGCGCCAGTTCCTCCGCTGGAAGACGCTCGGCTACACCCTGTTTCCCGATATCCGATACTTGATGTTTGCCGGTCCCCACCCCGATTCTTACCAGGGCGAAATTCAGTACCTCAAGGACTGGCTGCAAGAACGGGCGGAGTGGATTGACGCAAATATAGACGAATTGTAGTTGACAGTTGACAGTTGACAGTTGACAGTTGACAGTTGACAGTTGACAGTTGACAGTTGACAGTTGACAGTTGACAGTTGAAAGTTGACAGTTGACAGTTGATAACGAAAAGATTGTGCCCGTGGCGCTCCCTGGAGCCCACGGGCTTTTGGTAGATCAATCTCACAAGTCCCATAAGACCCATAAGTCCCATAAGTCCCATAAGTCCCATAAGTCCCATAAGTCCCATAAGTCCCACAAGTCCCATAAGACCCATAAGACCCATAAGTCCCACAAGGATTCGCCCGATGCGCCTGAGTCACCACCCTTTCTTCACCTTCGCCATGGCCCTGACCGCCCTCGCCACCGCCACGGCCCACGGGGAGGATACCTCCACCATCGGCCCCGCCTGGGAATGCATCACACCTGCGGCCGCTTTCAGCCCGCGTGATACGGCCGAGGGGGTGGTGTATCAGGGCAAGCTCTGGTTGAGCAATGGCTACTACCAGGGCAACATTCTATCGCGCGACCTCTGGACCTCCGAGGACGGTGTAACGTGGACCGAGGTCAACCATGCCACGCCCTATGATGGCTACAGCGAGATGGTCGTCTACCGGGACCTCCTCTGGGCGGTAAAGGGCAGCGTCTGGAACTCCAGGGATGGTGTCACGTGGACGCAGGTGCTGGACAAAACGCCCTTCGGCGTTCGAGGTTATGGCGAGCTCGTGGTGTATCGCGATTCCCTGTGGCAATTGGGCAGCGGGTCGGACGTGTGGCGTTCGACCGATGGCGCGCAGTGGACCGAGGTAATCGCGGAGGCCCCCTACGGCAAGCGCGAAGCGGCGGCGGTCACGGTGTTCAGGGACAAGCTCTGGCTGATGGGCGGAAAGACGCCCGGCGCAAATACGCCGAAAGAGAAGGGCTACCCCGAGACTACCACGCATAACGACGTATGGCGTTCCGCCGACGGCGTGACCTGGGAGCGCATCTCGGAGCACGCCCCCTGGGCCCCGCGTCAGTGGTTCATCGCCGAGGTCTACCGGGACCGCCTGTGGATCGTCGGCGGCTATGACAACGTAAACGGCGCGAACTTCGACGATGTGTGGTACACGGAGGATGGCGTGACCTGGCACCGCTACGAAGCCACGACGGTCTTCTCCACACGCCACGAACCCACGACGTATGTGTATCAAGACCGTCTCTGGGTCGTCGCGGGAAACACCTGGCCCGTGCTGAACGACGTGTGGCGGCTCACGCTGCCGGAAGGATGGCCGAGCAAGTAGGGTCGCCACGCCGCTCAATGTTGTAGCGCGACCTGACGTTTCCAGGTGTATTGAGTTGAGGGATGCGTACGGAGACCGGCGGGCCTGTCCTGTGGTGTGCCGGGCGACCCCGGCTCAACGGTTGGCGCTCCCGCCCGGCCTTCGCTATACTGCCTTGGTAGGTTGCAGATCACGCTTGCTGTTCAGGAGGTCCGTTCCGGCGTGTTTCGATTCGCTGTCCATACTACTACCGCCGCGCTGGTCGCCTTTGGAAGCGCCTCCGCTTTCGCCGCGCCCGACTTCGCCACGGAGATTCGCCCGATCCTGGAGCGGAGTTGCTTCGCGTGCCACGGACCGGAACGGCAGAAGAGCGGCTATCGTCTGGATGTGCGGGATCTGGCTTTGCGGGGCGGTGACAGCGGAAAGCCCGCCATCGTGGCGCACGACAGCGCAAGCAGCCCCCTCATTCAATACATCAGTGGCGGCGACCCGGAAAAGGTCATGCCGCCGGAAAAGAGCGATGCGCAGCGCCTGACGCCGGAGGAAGTGGCGCTCTTCCGCGCCTGGATCGACGCGGGGCCCGCCTGGCCCGATGAACTGGCGGGCGCACTGGAGGAACAAGCGCCCCACTGGTCGCTGGAGCCCCTCGTCGCACCGCCCGTACCAACGGACACAAGGAATGCTATCGACGCCTTCATCCAGGCGAAACTCGCGGAAAAGGGCGTCTTACCTTCACCCGAAGCCGATCGCAAGACCCTGATCCGCAGGGTGTATTACGATCTGACGGGCCTGCCCCCGACACCGGAGGCCGTGGACGCGTTCTGCGCCGACCCGAACCCGCTGGCCTATGAAGACCTGGTGGACCGCCTCCTCGCTTCCCCGCGGTATGGGGAGCGATGGGCCCGACACTGGCTCGACACGATCCACTTCGCCGACTCTCACGGTTACGAACACGACGTCGCTCGTGACAACGCCTGGCCCTATCGCGACTATGTAATTCAGTCTTTCAATCGCGATACCCCTTGGCCGCGCATGATCCGCGAACAACTTGCGGCGGACTATTTTTACCCCGATGAACCGGAGCTCACCCCGGCCCTGGGCTATCTCGGCGCGGGAACGTTTGACTTCAGTACTTATGTCACCGCCGTGGTCACCTTTGACTATCTCGACCGCGACGACCTCGTCACCCAGACCATGTCGTCTTTCGTGAGCACGACGGCCAACTGCGCGCGCTGCCACAATCACAAATTCGACCCGATCCCGCAGCAGGACTACTATGCGCTTCAGGCCGTCTTCTCCGGCGTGGTCAAGGGTGACCTGGCCTATGACGGAGAACGCGCAGTAAAGGCGGAGCGGGCGCGCTGGTCCGGGCTCATCGTGGCGGCGGACCATCGCGATGCGGCGACGCTTCTGAAAGCGGAGAATGCCCCGCTGGTGGACGAGTGGCTCGCGCGACGGGGCGACGGCGCCATCTGGACACCCCTCGACGTGGACACCTTCCTCTCCACCGAGGGCGCGACGCTCACGCGGGGTGAGGACAAAATCATCGTGGCCAGCGGCAGCCGTCCGGACAAGGACACCTATACCCTCTCCGCCGGAAGCACCCTGCCTGAGATCAGTGCGCTGCGCTTGGATGTCTTTCCCAACGACGCCCTGCCCATGAAGGGCCCTGGACGCCAGGGGAACGGCAACTTCCACCTGAGCGAGTTCGAGGTGCGCGTCTTCGAGCCCGGTGTCGCCGAGCCGGTGAAACTGGAGTTCAACCGGGCTACGGCCGATTTCAACCAGAGTGACTGGGGCGTCGAAAAATCCATCGACGGTAATGCCGGCACGGCCTGGGGTATCCACCCCGAGGTGGGCATGGCACACCATGCGGTCTTTGAATTGAAGACTCCCCTCGCGATGAAGCCCGGCGCTCGCCTTTCCATCACCATGAAGCACCTGCACGGCGACCGCCATGTCATCGGGGCTTTTCGCCTTTCCGCAGCCAGCGACACCGCCGATCGCGTTGCGGCGCTGCCCGCGAGCACCCTGGCGGCTCAGTCAATAGACGAGGCCGTGCGCAGCGAGTCGCAGCACGTTGATCGGGCCGCACCAGTACTCCGTTATGTCGCGGAACATGCACTGGCCCAGCTTCCCGCGCAGCAGCGGATCTATACGGCGGCGCGCAGTGTGGACATACCCGATGGTGCGGCCACCGTGAAGATGGCCAGTCTCTCGGAGCCCAAAGAAGTGCACCGGATGGAACGGGGCGACTTCAGCAAACCCCAGGAAATCGTGGAGCCCGGCGCGCTCTCGGCCCTGGCCACCCTGCCCGCGCGCTTCCCGCTGAAAGAACCCAAAAACGAGGCCGAGCGCCGCGCCGCGCTGGCCGACTGGATCGCGAGCCCCGAGAACGTGCTGACCTGGCGCAGCATCGTCAATCGCGTTTGGCACTATCACATCGGGCGCGGCCTCTGCGATACACCGAGCGACCTGGGGCGCATGGGCGGCGCGCCCTCGCATCCCGAGCTTATCGATTGGCTCGCAGTTTGGTTTCGCGATGAAGCCCACGGCTCCCTGAAGGCACTGCACCGCCTGATTATGACCAGCGACACGTATCGCCAGTCCTCCGCCCACCGCGAAGAGGCCGCCGCGCTGGATGCGGACAATCGCTTGCTCTGGCGACAGAACCGGCACCGTCTTGATGCGGACGCCTTTCGCGACTACACCCTCGCCGCAACGGGCATGCTCGACTTGACCATGGGCGGGCCGGGCGTGAGAAACTTTACCGAGGCGCCTGGCCCCCAGCTTACCCCGGTACTGGACTACCAGGCCTACGATTGGAACAGCGCGGGCGCAAATCGCCGCAGCATTTACCGCTTTGTCTGGCGCGGCATCGCCGATCCTTTCATGGAAGCCCTGGACTTCCCCGATCTCGGCCTGCTGTCGCCCCAGCGCGGCTTCTCCGCATCGTCGCTCCAGGCCCTGTCGCTGTATAACAATAATTTCGTGCTGCACCACAGCGCGACGCTCGCGGAACGGCTCCAGGCCGAGGCCACCGATTTGGATGGGCAGGTCTTGCGTGCCACGCGCCTGCTGTGGTTCAGAGATCCGAACCCGGAAGAGTTGGCGGCCTTTCGCGACTTTGCAAGCGAATATGGACTGCCGGCCCTGTGCCGGGTGTTGTTGAATAGCAACGAGTTTTTGTTTGTGGATTGAGAGAATGTACAACGTGTCACAGGAACAGCAGACTCTTCAGAGATGGCCGAATTTCATTTCCTGCCGTCCCTGCTGTCGCTGAAGTCCCTGCAATATGGAGCGTGCACTTGCGTGCACCGCGGGAATCCAGTCCCATGATGAAAAACGCGCAACACCCTCTGCTGAATCGCCGCGACTTCCTGTTGCAGGCGGGCGGCGGCTTTGCGGGGCTGGCGCTGGCCCAGATGCTGGCGGGTGACGCCGCCGCGTCGGTCCCCACACCTTTTCACCATCCGCCGCGGGTCAATCGCGTGATTCAGCTTTTCATGACCGGCGGGGCGAGCCCCATGGACCTCTTCGACTACAAGCCGGAGCTGGAACGCCTCCACGGTCAGATGCTGGGACCCAAGGAGAAGCCCGATGGCTTCGTGGCCCCCGCCGGCGCCATCATGAAAAGTCCCTTCGCATTCAAACAGCACGGCCAGAGCGGACGCTGGGTGAGCGAGGTCTTCCCTGAGCAGGCGAAGCTCGTGGACGAGATGGCCTTTCTCATGGCCATGACCACAAAGACGAATGTTCACGGCCCAGGCACCTATATGATGAATTCGGGCTTCCTGCTGCCGGGCTTCCCCTGCCTGGGATCATGGATCTCCTATGCCCTCGGCAGCATCACGGAGAATCTGCCTTCCTTTGTGGTGCTGCCCGATGGAAAGGGCCTGCCCTACAACCAGAAGGGCTGCTTTTCTTCCGGTTTCCTTCCCGCGGTGCATCAGGGCACGGTCATCAACGCGGCGGCGACCCAGCCGGTGCCGGATCTTTTCGCAGGCGGCAACTATCCCTTCGCCAACAGCGACGCCGATGCCTCCGGCCTCGCCTTGCTTGACACCATCAACCGCGCCCACGCGGCCGCTCACCCGGGCGATTCGCGGCTCGACGCGCGCATTGCGAGCTATGAACTCGCCGCGAAGATGCAGCTCTCCGCGCCGGAAGCCTTCGATGTGATGCGCGAGCCGGACTATGTGCGCCGGGCCTACGGCATGGAGGACAAAGTTACCGAAGACTTTGGCCGCCGCTGCCTCCTGGCCACGCGGCTCATTGAGCGGGGCGTGCGCTTCGTGCAGGTATGGAGCGGGCCCCAGGGCGCCGTGGCCAACTGGGACAACCACGGCAGCATCATCTCGGAACTTCCCCCCATGGCCGCGAGCGTGGACAAACCCATAGCGGCGCTCTTGCGCGATCTCAAGTCACGGGGGCTCGACGAAGACACGCTGGTCATCTGGACCACGGAATTCGGGCGCACACCCTTTGCCCAGTCGGGCACAGGCCGCGATCACAACGGCGGCACCTTTGTGACCTGGCTTTGGGGCGCGGGAATCAAAGGCGGGGTGTCCTACGGCCAGAGCGACGACTGGGCCTACAAGACGGCCGCGAATGAGACGTACTGCTACGATTTGCATGCCACGGTGCTGCACCTGCTGGGCATCGACCACCTCAAACTAAGCGTGCGCAAGGACGGTATCGACCGGCGGTTGACCGATGTACATGGACACGTGGTGCGGGAAATATTGGCCTGAGGGAACGGTGCAGGTTTGGTATACTGATGGAAAAGGAGGTAGAGAACGATGTTGGACGAGAACGAAGTCAAGACTCGTCTTGAACGAGAGGCGATTCCGAATGTGGACCACTTTGACGTATCCGTCGGGCCCGACCATACGGGCGTGGAGTGCGCGTTCATCTATGTTGTAGTCCCGGATACCATCGCCGATCTCGATGATTTTTCCCCGTACACGCAGCCAATCGATGACCGAATCTTCGAGATATTCAAGCAGGATTTCCCGGGGGTCTGGCCGCATGTGAACTTTCGAAGTGTCTCCGAGGCGGCCGCGTTGTAACCATGGCCTTGCACGACGAACTTCTGGAACTGTCCTTCGCGCTTTCGGGTTCCACGAAACAGGCGTACCGGCGAAGATCCGTTTCAAGCGCCTACTACGCCCTGTTCCATCGATTGGCTCATGAGTCATCCTCCCTTTTCTTCCCCGAGCCACCCGATGCGCTTCTACATGCGGCCACCACCCGAGCACTTGACCACAAGACGATGTCCAACGTATGCCAGGGCTTCGCCGGACTGTCCGTTCTCAAGGGTCAGATTCAACAGTTGCTCGGCTCGACCGAGATTCCCGAGGATTTGCGGAGCGTCTCTCGCCTTTTCTTCGAACTCCAAGTGGCGCGCCATCGGGCGGACTACGATATACGCGCCGTGTTTACTCCTACAGAGGCCAAGAAATACTGCCTCGGGACCAAGCGGGCATTCACAGAACTGGACAGGTGCCGCGCTGAACCTGTCTACCGGCTCTTCCTCGGATGCCTGCTATTCGCCAACTCCTGGCGCAGCTAACCCGGCGATTCTGGTCCCCCCCTCCAATTCGACATCCCCCACCCGCCTGCGCTAGGCTGTCCGCCGCTACTATTCCGCGCCCGCCCTGTCACACGGGTGCGTCAACGCAACGGTTTTCATCTGGAGGAGCATTCATGTCCCGCACGTATCGTTTCTTTGTCCAATCCATCGCGGCTTCCGCAGCGTTACTGCTGGGCGCGGGTCTCGCCACCGCCGCGGAGAAAAGCCCCGCCCCGCTGCGCGCCCTGCTTATCGCCGGCGGCTGCTGCCACGACTACGCCGCGCAGAAGGACATCGTCAAGAAGGGCCTGGAAGACCGTGCCAACGTGGTCGTGGATGTGGTCTACTCCGAAGATACCAGCACGGCGCCACCCCTGGCGATCTACGGCAACCCCGACTATGCCAAGGGCTACGACGTGGTCATTCACGACGAGTGCTCCGCGGATGTGAAAGACCTCGCCGTGGTTGAGGGCGTGCTCGCCCCGCACCGCGCGGGAATCCCCGCGGTGAACCTCCACTGCGCCATGCACAGCTACCGCACCGCGCCCAACGTGAAAGAGCCCGTGACGGCGGGAACGCCCGAGTCCCTCTGGTTCGACTTCCTGGGCCTTCAGTCCTCCGGCCACGGCAAGCAATTGCCCATCGCCATTGTCGTCGCCGACGCGGAACATCCCGTGATGAAAGGCCTTGCGGACTGGACCACCATCAACGAAGAGCTGTACAACAACATTGTGGTGCGCGACAAGACCAAGGTGTTGGCCCGCGGCAGCCAGGAGCCAAACGACCGCCCCGGATTTACCGAAGCGGCCGTGGTGTGGACCAGTGAATATGGCGACAAGAAGACCCGCGTGTTCTCCACCACCATCGGGCACAACAACGACACCGTGGCCGATGCCCGCTATCTCGATCTGGTGACGCGCGGTCTCCTGTGGGCCTGCGGCAAGCTGGATGAATCCGGCGCGGTCGCACCGGGCTACGAAGCGAAGCCCTGACCCCTTATTCCAGCGGCAGACCCAACTGCCGCAGATCACAAATCTCAATTGCGAAGGGCGGCGTCGCGCCATTGTGCAGGGCGAAGACGCCGCCCGGAAAATTTTCCCCCAGGTTGGCTGGGCACACATCGATCCCGTCGGTGTCCGTCGCGCCTTCTACGCTGAAAGACTTTACAAAGGTGCTGGCGTCGTCGAGCTTGTAGATGTTATAGCGGCTGTTGCCCTGGCTCGACGCGATGAGGTAACGATAGTCGCCCGCGCCGTGGAGCAGTGTGAGCCCCTCCACATCCGCCGTCAGTCCGTTCGTGCCCACGGGATGGACCAGTTCGCCCTTTACTTCCGCATCGGGCTCCGCGCCCGCGCGCCAGATACCCACCTTCTCTTCGCCGATGTAGAGCGTGCCCGTGCGATCATCCGCCACACAACCTTCGCTCTCGGTAATCGGCCAGCTCCGCACTTTCGCGCCCGTCACCTTGCCTTCGGCGTTCACCGCGAGTTCGTACTGCTCCACTTCGCCGCCGGTATCGTTGGGAACGGTGATGGCGTAAAACTTGCCCGACTTCGCGCTGTGATAGAGCGTCATGCCGTAGTTCATACCGGTTTGAATCGCGCCATCATCAATGCGCGAGAGCTTTCGGGTCTCTGAGTCGATGGCGTAGACGTGAACCTTAAGTTCATTGCGTTCGTTAAAGGCCACGATGCTCGTTTTCTTGCCCTTGAGGTCGAAGCCGTCGCGCAGATCGATGTTGCCCGGCTTGCCCACCCCCTCGATTATCTGAATCGCCTTCCCGTTCATATCATAGACAAACAAGATACCCGCGTGTTTATCCGACGTGATGATGGCGCTCAGCGCCGGGTCGGTCGGGTGGACCCAGATGCACATATCGTCCTGATCCACCACCTTGGTATGGGTCAGTACGAGATCGGGCTTCACGACGAGATCGGGGGCCGGCGCAGCCGCCAGCGCCGCGAGACAAGCGAAAAGGGCCATACCCCCATTCAATATCACGTTCATTTCAATTCTCCATTGAAGTCAGAGACGGTCGATGCCGCCAGATACGAAACCGCCGTGCCGCGCGTCCGACCTTCGGCGGATCGCGCGGCACGGAACAGTTTACACCCACGTCCGATCCCCGATCAGTCGTCCCACGTCGAATAGTTGAAGCCGATGGCGGCGGCCAGCTTGCTCGTCGGGATCTGGCCGTCATTGCTGCCGTACTTGGAGAAGGCCACGTGGCCGTCCATGTAAAGGATGTTGCAGCCGCCTGGAATGTGGTTGAAAGAATCTGCGCCTTCTTCCTTGAACCAGCCCGCGGGCGGGGGAACCAGCGCGCCGGTGCCAATGTTATCCCACATCACCGGCGTCGTGCTCTGCGCCTTGGCCGAGCCTCCGGGATTGTTGATGTCGGTGATGAGGAAGCGCTCCACACCCTCGCGGAGGCGCAGGATCGTGCTGCCGCCGGCATTGCCGATCACGTTGATATTAATGCCGGTGAAATCCGCCACATGGGCCGCCACCTGCGCGGCGGGCCAGCTCCCCACGTTGATGTCCTTCTCCAGATTGTCGTAGAAGGACTGAAGCGTCGTCCCAAAGCCCGCGTCGAGCCAGTCGCCGATGCCGCCCTCGAGGTTCATCATGCCATAGTCCGACTTGCCCATGGTGATGGTCACGAGCGTGCCGAACTGATCCACGGAATCGATGACCCAGGGCCAGTAGGTATAGCTCGCGTCTTCCAGCGCGCCGGGCGCCACGGTGCCGTAAAGGGGGTGACTCGTGGGCAGATTGCCTTCCGCCCCTTCGCACCAGATTCCCGGCGGGTTCGTGGAGCAGTCGGTGTACTCTTCAACACTTTCGCTATCCGATGGGCAGAATACAATCTTCAGATCGGTGAGATACTCCGGGTAGAGCTCCACGCCCGAGGGCACGTTCTGCGCATCCAGATCCCAGTCCGTAAAGGGAACCGTTCCCGAGGGATCATCACGATACTCCTTTGCCTCCAGATTCTCCTGAAGCCCCAGCCGCGGGAAGCGCTGGCCTTTGGATTCGTTGGCATACATCTTGAGCACGAGACCCATCTGCTTCAGGTTGTTCTGACAGCTCGCGCGGCGGGCCGCCTCGCGTGCGCGGGCCAGCGCGGGAAGCAGGATGGCCGCCAGGATGCCGATGATGGCGATCACCACCAGCAGTTCGATCAGGGTGAAACCACGTTTGCGCATTTTCATTTCTCCGATTTTTGTTCCGAGGGGGGATCTATACGATGCCACTGTTCGGGGTGCAGCCAACACCCGGTACATGGTCATTGTGGCCCGCCGCTGTTTCGGAAGAATGAGTCCGCGCTTAGTTTTTGGCGAAGTTATTGTTAGAAAAGCGCGAACCCCGGCCCACAACCCCCATCCCGCCCTCCCCTCATCGTTTTCTAGCAGATGACTGAAGCACACCTAACAGAGACCGACTATGCTGTGCGCCATTGTCATGTCATATGCACTCCAACAAACAAGAGTCTCACCAAGACAAAGGAGAATCGAAATGAAACGAAAGGGATTCACCCTGATCGAACTGCTGGTGGTGATCGCCATCATCGGCATCCTGGCGGCCATCCTGCTTCCCGCGCTGGCCCGCGCACGCGAAGCGGCCCGCCGCGCGAGCTGCCAGAACAACCTGAAGCAGATGGGCCTGGTCATGAAGATGTTCGCCGGCGAGAGCAAGGGTTCCCGCTTCCCCGACTTGAACCGCACGCTACCGGGCTTCAACAACGATTTCCAGGGCGTGGAAATCACCGAGATCTATCCCGAGTACCTGGCCGATGTAAACGTGATGGTGTGCCCGTCGGATTCGGACAGCGCGGGCGACGTGTGGACCCAGCAGGCGCTTCGCTTTACCGAAGGCGTAGAGACAATCAACGACCTGATCGGCGGAGGCACGGCCAATTTCAACTGTATGGTGGCCCACCTGGCGGTTCCGCGCTCCTATCCCTACTTCGGCTACGCGGTGGACCACGGCTCGAGCGCCCGTCTCGCCTGGAAGGCGATTGAGAAGGTCATCCGCAATGCGAAGGCGGTCCCCGCCGCGTATGTGCAACTCGACATGGGCGTGGATTGTCCCTACAACACCTTCACCTACGACGACGGCAAGGGCAACGTGTTGACCGGCCTCTTCCAGATGACTTCCGAAATGCCGAACGAGGCCAACCTCGCCTCCACCGCCGATGCGCCGGACGAACGGGCGGTTGGCTTCGACGCCGGTGGCACGATGATTCTCGGGCCCGCCTCCGCGCAGAAACTCCGCGAAGGTGTGGAACGCTTCCTCATTACGGACATCAACAATCCCGGTGCGAGCTCGGAAGCCCAGAGCACGCTGCCGGTGATGATCGACGCCTGGGGCACGACCAAGAAGGTGAGTAATTCCGACGACGAGAACAGCACCGCCGCGGTATCCGTTTTCAACCACGTCCCCGGTGGTTCCAACGTGCTGTATATGGATGGGCACGTCGAATTCATAAAATATCAGGGCGCGGGCGGCAAGTTCCCCGTCACCACCTACGGCGCCCCCTATGTCGCCAAGATTCAGGGCTGGTCCTCCCACCTTGTGGAAGGCGTGCTCTAGGCCGCACCGCAGTCACCACGATATAACCCCGACCGCTTCGCCGGGAAGCGCCTCCAACGAGGCCGCTTCCCGGCGTTGCTTTCAGTCGTCGCCGCCCCGCACGGGCCCCCGCGTCTTCTTCACCTCGCCGCGCCGCGCCTTGCCCTCCATGCGGCGCTCTTTGGCCGCTTTCGAGGGGCGCGTGGGTCGGCGATACTTGGGGCGCACCGTCGCCTGACGGATCAGCGCCACCAGCCGCGCCAGGGCCTCCTCTCGATTCGCCAGTTGGCTACGATGCTCCGTGGCCGTGATGATAATCACCCCGTCGGCCGTGGCGCGCGATCCCGCCAGCGCCAGCAATCGCGCGCGGACCGACTCCGACAGCGCAGGCGATAGCGCCGCGTTGAAGCGCAGTTGCACGCCCGTGGACGTCTTGTTGACGTTTTGTCCGCCGGGGCCGGAGCTGCGGATGAAGCTCTCCTGGATCTCGTCGTCGTCGAGGATGATATGGTCGGTGATGGGGATCATGGTTTGGGCTCAAGGGTGAAGTTCGTGGCATGAATGTAACGTAATCCGGAGCGCGGTGCCAAATGGGCGCGTTGAAGCGAATGCTATGCGCACTTTATGCCAGTGCGTGTCGGGTGATGGTGTCACGCAGATTTTCTCGAATCCAACCCAATTGACGGCCCATCCCCCGCAGTCTATAATCGACGTTCGATTCCCACGGCACCAGTAACATCAGGAGAAACTATCGTGACCCACGAATCTACGCCCCAGGAACGCAGGGCTTTCATGACCGGAACCATCGCGGGCCTCGCGGGCGGCGCGGCCATCCTTTCTTCCACCACGGCTGTCGCCGCGAGCAACGTCAAGCTCACCGGCCTCGATCCCGACGCCGCCCCCGCCGCCGACTCGGGCTACACGCCAGGCATCAAGGCGGAAGGCGGACAAACAGTTATCTTTGTTTCAGGGCAAGGCCCGGAAGATTACAACGCCGATATGGAAACGCAGATGCGGCAGACCTTCGACCGTATCGGCAAGGTGCTGGCCGAAGCGGGCGCGGGCTTTGAAAATATCGTAATCCTGCGTTCGTACTTCGTGGACATAGCCCGCGATCTTCCGGCCTACCGCAAAGTGCGCAAGGAATACCTCAAGCAGCCCTACCCGGCCTCCACGGCGGTCGGCACGCCCGCGCTGGCGATTCCGGGGTTGATGATCGAAATCGAGGCGGTAGCGATTATCTGAGAGATGGTTAAGAATGGGTCGTATGAGTCTTATGGGTCCTATGAGGTACTACACCGAATTTGCATTCTGACCCATTCGACCCATTCGACCCATTCGACCCATAAGACCCATAAGACCCATCAATCTCGGACGAGAACTGACACGGGAGCGTGAAACATGTCGGGAACCCTCAATCGCAGGCAGTTCATCAACCGGAGCGCTGTCGGTGCGGCGGGCCTGGCCCTGGCTTCAAGCGCCGCCCGTGCGCAGGAGGCCCCGGCCAATCGTGTCGTCGTCGGCGTGATGGGCCTGTCGCGCGGCCTTGCGCTAACGGAACACTTCGCGACCCAGCCCGGTGTGGAAGTGCGGTATGTGTGCGACACCGATTCCGAGCGCACCGGCCCGGCAGCGGCCATCGTGGAAAAGGCGGGCCACGCGCGCCCGCGGGAAATCGGCGACTTCCGCAGGATCCTCGACGATCCCGAGGTCAACGCGCTGGTCTGCGCCGCCCCGAACCACTGGCACGCGCCCGCCACGATCCTGGCCTGTGCGGCGGGCAAGCACGTCTACGTCGAAAAGCCGTGCAGCCACAATCCGCGCGAGGCCGAGCTGATGGCGGAGGCCGCGCGCAAGCACAACCGCGCCGTGCAGGTGGGTACGCAACGCCGCAGCAGCGCGAACATCCAGAAGGCCATGGCGACGCTCCACAGTGGCGAGATCGGCAAGGTTTACTCCGCTCGCGCCACCCTCGGCGGCAACCGGACCACCATCGGCACCGGAAAACCCGCCAATGTTCCGCCGCATCTGGACTATGAGCTCTGGCAAGGCCCCGCGCCGCGTGTACCCTTCTTGAGCAACCGCATTCACTACAACTGGCATTGGTTCTGGCACTGGGGCAACGGCGAACTGGGCAACAACGGCGTGCATTTGCTCGATCTCTGCCGCTGGGGCCTCCAGGTGGACTTTCCCACGCGCGTCACGTCCATGGGCGGGCGCTACGCCTTCGCCGACGATCAGGAAACGCCCGACACACAATCGACGGGCTTCGAGTTCCTGGACGGCAAGCTCATCACCTGGCAGGGTCAGAGTTGCAATCCTTTCGAGCCGGATTTCATCAATTTCTATGGCGAGAAGGGTACCCTCACCATGACGGACGGTGGAAATTTCTCGGTGCTCGACATGGAGAACAAGGTCCTTCGCACGGAGACCGGCGGGCGCGGAGATATCGAGCACGTCGCCGACTTTGTGGCCGCCGTGCGCGAGGATCGCACCACGGGACTCGCCAGCGGCATCGAGGATGCCTACAAGAGCACGCTGTTGTGCCACCTGGGCAACATCGCCCAGCGCACCGGCCGCGCCTTGCGCTGTCATCCCGCGAATGGTCACTTTGTCGATGATGCGGACGCCATGAAATTGTGGACACGCGACTACGAGCCCGGCTGGGAGCCGGTGGTCTGAGCCCCTTGGTCCGGGGAAGCTGAATCTTTGATATCGCGCCACGGCTCAATGCTGCGAGGAGCGTGGGCACGGCTGGGAGCGCAGGCGTCCCGCCTGCATCATGTGCCGAAGGCGCATGTGGTGAAGGGCAAACGAGTCTGCATGCGAATGTCTGACTTTTGAAACCTACTTGGAATGCGCCATGGCAGATGTGCACCTACGGTGCACGAGCAGGCGAGACGCCTGCGCTCCCAGCAGGTCGCGTATTATTCGATATGAGAGTTGGCCTGGCAAGCTCGAAGTCGTGCCAATCGAATCAAGTATTACCTGTGTTCTTACTTTGCGTTCTTTCGCGGCTGAAAATCTTTTCTTCAGAACTCTTCAGGAGCCCCTCATGAACAGACGCCACTTTCTGGGACAATCGCTGATCGGTGCGGCCAGTCTCGCCGCCGCTTCGTCCGCGCGGGCGCAGGCCGAAGGCGAGCACGGAATCAAAGCCGCCATCATCACCAACAAGAGCGGAGCGCATCTGGAGGCCTACTACACCGGCCTCGCCAAGGCCCCCGAGGTCGTGTCCGTGGTGCTTGCCGATCCGGATGGCACGGCGGAGGAAAAAGCGCGCCAGATGATAGGGCCCAAACTGGTCAAGGTGTACAAGGACCGCGCCGAACTCTTCGCAACGGAAAAGCCCGAGTTTGCCGTTATTACGATGGAAGCCGTCCAGGCCCCCGACGCGATCCGCGATGCGCTGGAGGCGGGCTGTCACGTGCTTGCGGAAAAGCCCGCCTGCACCCGCGCGGAGGATTTCGCGCCCCTCACAGAACTGGCGGAATCAAAGAAACTCAACCTCTGCCTCGCGCTGGCCAACCGCACCAACCCCGAGATGATCAAGGCGAAGCAACTCATGACCGATGGTGTCATCGGCAAGATGTATGGCATCGAAGTGCGTTTCGTGGAGGATCAAACACGCCTCACCAATCCGGGCTATCACCAATCCTGGTTTGCCGATAAGAACCGCGCCGGCGGCGGGCATCTCACTTGGCTCGGCATCCACTGGCTTGATCTGTCCATGTACATCACGGGCGCGTCCATCACCCACGTGACCGGTTTCGCCACGAACATCGGCGGTCAACCCATCAATATTGAAGATTCCGTGGCCATGACCATGCGCTACGACAACGGGGCGCTGGGCACCATGACCTCGGGCTACTATCGCAAGAGCGACGACGAGTCGCTCATCCGCATCTGGGGCTCCAAAGGCTGGATAGAGCTCAGCTCCGAGGATCGCCGTCGCGTGCGCTGGCAGGATACCTCCGCCGAGAATTCGCAGGTCGAAGAATTCAACGGCCCGACGGACTACGTGCACTACACGGCCTATACCGGGGCCTGCGTGCGCGCCGCCGTGGGACTCGGTGAGCCGCCCATGACCCCGCGTGAGTGCTTGCGGGTCTTGAAGGCGATCTACGGGCTCTACGAGGCCGCGGAGACGGGAAAGACGGTTGAATTGTGAAGGATGAAATTTGAAGGATGAAGGATGAAGGGGATGGCGACTTCACGCTTCCGTTTTAACCCCCGCCCTCTACGCTTAATCTCTTCCCACTTCTAATCTCTTCACACTTCATCCTTCATCCTTCATCCTTCATCCTTCCCCATCGCCGCCAAAGCCGTCGCGCGGTCCGCCTCACTTGCCCAGGGGTCGAAGTTCGCCGCCGCGTCCGGGTCGAGGGCCGCAAGCGTTTCCTTCGCCGCGATTCGCTCGCCCAGGTAGGCGCTGGCGAGTCCCTGGCGCATCCAGCCTTTCACCAGCGCGGCGTCGAGTTTCAGTACCGTTTCCCGTGTTGCCTTGCGCACTTCCGGATCGGGGTCCGCCAGCAGCGCCATTACCTCTTCCTGCTTCGCGTCCGCCGTGATGGACGTTTTCTCCGGGGCGCTTCCCTCGGGCACGGCGATCACCGTGCCTTCGATCTTCTTGTGCGTGTTCTCGCCCGCGTCCTTCAAATAGGCGATGAATTCCTCGCTCTCCATAAAGCCCAGGCGATCACCGATCATCTCGCCGTGCACGTTCAACACCACGTTGCGCGGGATGCTGTGGACCCCGTAGGCCATGGCGGTTTTCTCATCGGCGTCGATGTCCACCTTCACCGTCACAAAACTCCCCATCGCCGCGATCACTTCCGGGTCCGTGTAGACCTGCTCGTCCATCATGCGGCAGGGCCCGCACCACGTGGCGAAGAAATCGATGAGCAGTGGCTTGTTCTGTTCCTTTGCGAGTTTGAGGGCCTCGTGGTAGTCGGTCTTCCATTCGATGGCGGGCTTTTTAGTTTCCTGGGCGGTGGCGCGTGTGGTTATGAGCAACAGGGACGTCAGGGACATAAGAGACAACAGAGACAGCAGGGACGACAGATATTCTGCGATGCTTTTTTCCTGCCGTCTCTGTTGTCGCTGTTGTCCCTGTAAGTCGCGAAAGCCGCTTTGCAGGTTTCTTGTATCGTGCGCGTTCTCAATCCTTCCCATGCTTGATTTTCTCCCAGTACGTCTCATAATTGAAGGCCGGGCTGTTTTCCGGATCGTGGCAGCTCTCGCAGGCGATGGTGGCCATCTTCGCGGCGCGCTCGGGGATGTCTTCGCCGTTGTAAAACTTCACATGGTGATCGCCGCGCCCGTGGCAGCTCTCGCAGCTTACCGAACCGAGCGCGGGCGTGAGTCGCTGGTTCACATAACCGTCCGTCGCGCCATAACCCACCGTGTGGCACTGGAGGCAGCGGGGATTGCTGTCGTGGCCCTTGGCCGCCAGACTCTCCAGCGCGTGGGCATGCTTGAAGCCCTTCCACGCCTCCACCGTCTTCGGGTGACACGCCACGCAGGCGGCCTCGGAGACGTATTTATTCGCCGTGCCGCTGCGCGCCGCCGTGATCGTTGTGAGTCCTTCATCATCGTCGCGGTGCGGCTGAAAGTCCATCTCGGCCAGGCGCACTTTGAACTCATCCACGATGGGCGTGATTTCCGGCGCTTCCACCATCGTATCGGCCAGCATGTGGATGGCGTTGGTGTACGTCGCCTGTCCATCCGCGCCGAAAGCGATGTCCAGCTTGCCCACCGCCTTGCCCTTGTCGGTGATGTAGACCAAGCGCGACTGGTTTACTTCCACGGGTGCGTGCGTAGGCTGGAGCACCCGACCGCCAACGATCACGCCAATCTCGAAGTAGCGCTCGGCCAGTCGCTTCATCGTCTCCTCGTCGACAAAGGCGAGCACCACAATGAAATCGGCCTTGGGCGTGAGCTCGGGCAGATACTTCCCCACGGCATCCGCCGCGGGTGCAATCACTATGCCCTCCCCCTGATCCTCCGGAGCCACATTCTCATCCGTCACCCCGAGAATCCCTATCCGATAGCCACCCTCCACCGTCACCACCTTGTAGGGCGGGAAGAGCAGCGCGCCCGAGGCATCCATCACATTCGCCGAAATGAACAGTCCCGATTCTCCACCGACCTCCTTGAGCTTTTCCGCGCCGAGGGACACCTCGCGATGGCCCACGTTGACCGCGTGATAGCCCATCGCGGCGTAGCCCTTGAGGATGTACTCCATCTCGAAAACTTCCCAGTTGCGCGGACCCGCCGTGATATCGCCGACATCGACGAGAAGACGCGGTCCGGGGGCCTGTTCCTTGAGGAAGGTCATGCGGCGCGATATGCCGCCCGCCTGGCCGGAGGAGCATCCGCAGGGCTCGATGTGACCCCGCGTGTCGCAGGAGTAAATGATGGAGAGTGTGGGCGGCGCGACGGACTCGCGGGCGGATTCCGGGGAGCACGCAGCGAATGTCAAAGCCAGGGACACAAAGGACAAAAAGGACCTGAAGGACGCTATAGTTGCCGTAAAACGGGGTACAGGAGCGCACTTCAACCGCTTCGGTATCGGCACGATACCGCGTTGACTGTTGATGTCCCTTGAGTCCCTTCGGTCCTTTAGGTCGTTCACCTCTCCCACATCTTGGCCCTTTCAATGCGTCAACGAATAGGTCAACACGTTCACGTTGATTTCTTGGCTATTGCGCACTTCGTTTCCACCGCAACAGCAGCACCCGCCCCCCGCGTTGCCCGTGTCGTTCAGACCTTCGGGACTGTAAATCAGTACGATGCGCCCGTCGATTTCGAGGCCCTCCAGCGAGGCGGTGCCCTGGCTCTTTTTCAGGCGAACCGAGGTCACATCGAAGACCGTCTTGAAGATCTTGTGCTCCATCGGTATCTTCACCAGTTCAAGCTCGGGGAAGACCTTCTTGATCTCACGGCGAAAGGACTGATCCCACTCCTTTGACGAGCACCCCGCCGAGGCCAGAAGAAAGCCGCCGCGTTCGAGGTAGGCCCGCAAGTTTACCCGCTCCTCCTCCAGCAGATTAAACACACCCTCGCCCGTCATCACCGAGAAGGGATACTCGAAGAGCTCATCCTTGCTGAGCTTCACCGGGTCGAAACTTGACTGGGTCTCGATGTTCGTCTCCACGCGCGTCGTGGCGAGAAACTTGTCGCTGAAACATTTCGAGCTCTTTGAGCCCGCGTAGATCAGGTTGGCGCAGCGCACGACGGCGTCGGTCGACTGTGCGGCCTGTGCCCCGCGGCGGACTTTGGGTTTGGTATCGGCGGAGGCATGAATTAAGGGTGCTACCGCCAAAGCAAAAAGTGTGACCAGGGCGATTAAACGCCAACCCGGTCGTGCCACGCGATCCGGCAACGCCGGTTCGTGTGTGACGAGTGAAAATTGCCCGACACTTGCGAGTTGTCTGCGCGGAGGCGGTGCGACACAAGGGAGGTACACGACGCTCGCTCGGTGGCTTCTCCGAACGTGTAGATTCGGGTTTGCGGCGGGCACACGAACCGGCGTTGCCGGATCGCGTGGCACGACCGTAGAACCCGTAAAACCCCGACGATTTCCCTGCAAGATTGTGAATCGTGTGCCCCTCATTTTTTCGTCTCCTCTTCGGCCAGCTTCTTGAAATACTGGTCGATGTGCCCGCGGTATTCTTCCATCACGCGCTCGCCACCGCTGGCCTCGAAGTCCACATCGAATTTCTTCGCCGCCGAAACCTCGTCCACGTTCTGCGCGGCCTTGCCTGGCTCTTCCGCTTCCGCGTCGGACTTCGCCTTGCGATCACCGAGCATGCGCGACTTCTCATTCGACTTCTCACCGAACTGATCGGGACCAAATATGCCGAAGGGCGCACCGCCGCCGCCCTGACCGGACTGGCCGTTGCCCGTGAGGCCACTGGAGCCCGGCTTCATGCCCGCGCCGAGTTGCCCCAACGTGTTGCCCGCGTTCATGCCCATCTTAATCTCGAGCTTGAACTTGCAGGCGCTTCCCGCACCGGCGCTGGCGGACTCGCAGACCTTGATCATTTCTTTCATATCCGTCGCCGCCTCTTCCGCTTTCACGTGGCCATCGAGGGCCTTCTTTTCCGAGAGGCGCGTTGAGGCTTCGTCCATGTCAGACTCGATGAGGCGCTTCTCTATTTCGTCGGCGATCTTCCGCGCGTCCGCCGCCACGGTGGCGTAGTCCGGCTCGGCGAGTTTCTCGTCCTCGGTCACCGAAGGCACGCGCTGCGCCACCGGCGCCTCCACATCCACCGGCGCTTCCTGGCTCCAGGCGCTCGCCACCGCCGTCATCAGCATGGCGCACCACACGCTATTCCGCAGCAGGCGTTGTTTCATTTTCCGTTCCTTTTTGTTTCGCCGCGAGGGCGTCCAGTTCATCCGCATGCAGCCGGATCGTCTCTTTCAGTTCCGCCAGCGCCGCCTGCACTTCCTGCTGCTGTACCGACAACTCGTCGAGCCGGATCCGATCCTCCGGGGACAGGGTCGTCAACTGTTTGTAATAGCTGATGCTGCGCTCCAGGCTCTTCTGCACACCGTAGAGGTACTTGAACTGCTCCGTGTCGCCCATGACCTTGGCGACGTGCTCCAGGTTCTCGTTCGCCTGCTGGATGCCGTCCTTGAACTGCTGTGCGTTCTCCGCGAGTTGATCCAGGGCCTCCTGTTGCGCCTGCGATGCCGCCGCCATGCGCCCCTGCGGTGTGCCGGACTGCGGCTCGCCCGATTCGCCCTCGGGGCTTTCTCCGGCTTCTCCAGGCTGCTGTGCTTCGCCCGGCTCACCCGCCTTGCCCATCTCCGCGCCGGCCTGCGACATTTGTTCGTTCGCTTTCTCGAGGCGCTGCGCAAAATCGCGGAGCGAGGCCTTGTATTCGTTCTCAATGTCGAAGACCACTTCACCATCCGCCATCTCCTCCAGTCGCTTCGCCATGTCCGCCGCCTCCTTCGCGAGCTCCGCCTGTTCGCCCGCCGCCTGCGCCAATTGCTCTTTTTCCTCTTCGGTCAGGCCACCGGGTTGATTCATCTTCTCCTGGAGCGCATCGGTTTTTTCCTTCAGCGCCTGTTGCGCTTCGGCGATGGCCTCCATCTCTTCCAGAATCGCGTCGTACTTCTGGCGGAGATCCTCCGCCGTCATTTGCGATTGCGCGAACCTGCGATATTCCTCGAAGGAAACAATCTGAAGACGAAACATTTCCGAGGTGGCCGTCTGCGGCGCGCCCGGCCTGCTGTCCGTCGCCGTGGCGTAATATTCGATGCTGTCGCCGGGCTTTACACCGAGATCTTTCAAATCCAGCGTGTCGTCCACGGTCACAAAGCTCGTCGCGCCATCATCCTCGTAGATCGATTTGCGCGCGTCGTCGGACTGGTTGTGGCGGCGGAAAAACGCGACTTTCGTGATGCCCAGGTCGTCGCTGGCATCCACCAGAATCGGAATCTTCGAATCCGGCACCGCGAAGGAGTCCATGCCCGGTTGATCAATCACGACCTCGGGCTTGTTGTCGGGGATGATCTCGACGGTGCCTTGCGCGCTGTCTTTCGCGGTATTCCCATCGATATCCACAATACTGGCGGAAAAGGTGCCCGCCTCGGCCAGCGCGAAGGTCGCCTCGACGATGTTCTCCTCGTCCGCCGGTGCGAAGGGATGGGCCACACCGTTCACTTCCACCTGGCCGCCTTGCAGCGGTCGGTTGGAGCGAACCCGCATCGTGACCTTCGTGTCCACGTAGCCCTTGATCGGCTCCTCGGACAGGACGCGTGTCTCGGGGTCCTTGTGGGTGTAGGCGGGGTATTCGTAGTTGATCACCACGTCCTCAATGCGCGGCACGGTGTTGATCGCGATATCGTGGCGATGGGTCCGCGCGCGGCCCGTTCGGGCGAAATAAATCACCGGTTCGCGCAGGTTCTCCAGGGTCTGAAAGAAATTTCCTTCGCCCGCGTCGTGCATGTCCACGACGGCGATTTCCTTGCCTTGCCGATCCAGTAGCACGAGCGACAGCGCATCGGGGATACGATTCGAGGCGAGCACTTCGATCTTGAGGCTGTCGCCGAAGTCCACGCTGGTGTCGCCCGGATTCACCGCGAAGTGAAACGGGCTGTAGGGCGGGAAATCCGCGAAGGGCAGGAGGTAACGGGGTACCACCGCCAGAAAGAGCACGTAAGACATGGCCGCACTCACGAAGAAGAGCAGTGCCAGCCCCGCGAGGGCCCAGCGTTCGCGACTCAAGGTTGGCGGTGTAAGCGCGTCGTAATTCACCGGGGTTGCGGCCCGCTCGGTGGCATTTTCGATCTCGCGGCGCATGAGCGCGGGAGAGAAAGGGACGCCCTTCTCGCTGTCCAGGCGCTGCTCAAAGTCCATGGCGTTGGTGAGCACATTCTGGAGGTCGGGGTTGCCCTCCTCCACCAGGCGCACCAGCATGCGACCCCGTTCGCGCGACTGAAAGGCCTGGCGCAGGGACCACGCCACGCACCCGAGCAACACAACGGCCAACAGGCCATCCAGCATGAGGCGAATGGCGCTGGAGAAGGCGAAGGCCCCATCGAGGGCGATGAGCGCCAGCGCGAGGGCGAGAAAAATCCACGCCACGCGGATGACCATCAGCACGAGCACGCGGTCCCGATAGGTCGTTTCGAGCTCTCGAATGAAATCGCGCACGTTCATATCACAACAGCCCCGTCCGGCGGCGGATGAACCACTCCACGCCCAGCACGCACACCAGCAGCACGAAGAAACGGCCCTGGTCCCACGCGTCCTCCGGTTTTGTTTCCTCTTTGAGAGACAGCTCGTGCCGTTTTAGTTTCTCCGGCAGGGCTTTCCAGTCCTCCACCGCGAGCACCTCGCCGCCGCTGGCCGCCGCGATCTGCGCCATGAGCTCCGGGTTCGCCCCCACGAAGCGGGCCTCCTGATCGTTGGCATAGACGGAAAACTCGATGGTCTGTTCGCCCTGGCCGTGGCCATTGTCGAGGAGCACCGCTTGATAGGCTCCTTCCTCTTCCGGCGTGTAGAGCGTGCTGAAGAACCCGTCGCCCGTGCCGTTGCCGGCGGGCTCCAGCGTTGTCGTGGTGCCGCTGGGCGCGGTCACGCGAATCTGCGGCGCGAAGTCCGCCGCCACGTCCTTCGTCTGGACAATGAGCGACGCCGACTCGCCCGCGTTGTAGGAAAACTGGTCCGTCTTGAAGGCGATGCTCTGTCCCGGCAGAAACTCGGAGTCGTAGACCAGCCAGCGAATCATCTGTCCCCAGAAACGGGCGTAGACCTCGTCGTACTTTGAAAGTTCGTCCTTCATGAAGGCCCATTGCCAAAGGCCCGAAGCGCCCACGGTCATGACTTTGCCCTTGCCGTAGCGCTGATAGGAGATCGCGGCAATCTCCTCGTTGGCCGCCGCGCCCACGCCCTTCGCGAGGATCACCGCGAGGGACTTCTCCTCTTTCACTTTGGTCACGCTGATCATTTCGGGCAATTCGCGGATGATCACATCGGCGGACTGGCCCGCGCCGAAGTTGAACATCGGGTTCTTGCTGCCCGCGCTGGTCAGAGCGAAGCGCGCTTTCGCGAGGGCGCCGTCGTCCCAGATCACCGGCTCGATCTCCGCCAGGGCGCTGCTTGCCGCTTCATAGGGCTTGCCCCGCGCGAAAATGATGTTGCCCCCGCGCACTTCCACGTACTCCTTGAGCAAAGCCACCTGCACCGGGTCAAAGATTTCCTCCACGCCCTTGCCGAGGATTACGCAGTCGTACTGGAAAAGTTCCTCGCGCGTCCGGGGCACCCGGAGCGCGCTCACGCCTTCGGCGGTGCCCTCCACCCCCTCGGGCGCGGCCTGAGTCACGTAGATCATCTTGTCGTGGCGCTCGCTCATATCGAAGATGGCGGACACCTCCAGGTTCGGGTCGGCCTGGAGCGCGCGCAGCAGAAACTTGCTGTCCCAATAGGGCGAGGCTTCGGCCAGCAGCACCTTCGCGCGATCATCCGCCACCTGCACGAAGACCGTGCGCTCGTTGTTCTTCAGGTCGGACTCGCCCTCCAGCGCTTCCACGCGCACGGTATAGCGATAGGTGCCCTTGACCGCTTCCTTGATGGGGAAGGAAAGGGGCTGCATGCCCTTTTCCAGCATGCACTGCTGCACGCCCATGGACACGCCATCGCGAAACAGCTCCACTTTGCCATACCAGCCATCGAAGCCGCGCTGATGCAGATCCACTTTCAGACTGGAGGGCTGATTGCGAAAAAGGAAGCTCTGATCGAAGCGCGCGGCCACGGCGAGGTCTTTCGTCTCGTCGGTCGTGCCCACCGTGGTGGTCCACACCGGGATGCCCGCCGCGCGGAGTGATATTGCGGCGGTGGCCGGATCGTTGCCGTTGTTGTCGCGTCCATCGGAGATGAGCAGGATGCCCGCGTGGTGCTGGCCCTGGCTGGTAACGCCCGCGTTGCTCAGGGTCGTGGCAATGTCCGTCGCGATGCTTTCGCGCGGCTGGCTCGCAAGCAGCTCGTCGAAAGGCATCCGACCCGCTCGGTCGTCGAAGAGCGTAAAGCGCACGTCGTAGTTGCGCCGCAATTCGGTCATGAAAAGATCTTCCGACGCGATGAGGGCCTCGCGCACGACCTCGAAACGGGTGCCGCCTTCCACATCCGCCGTCCCCATGCTCCGGGAACCGTCCACCAGCACGGTGAAGACATTCTTGCCCTGGGCGCTGTCTTCCGTCGCAAGTTTCATGGGGCGCAGCAGCAGAATCGTCATGCCCGCCACGACCGAGAGGCGCATTGCCGTGAGCAGTGTGCGCTTGAAGGCGCCAGCGTCGTTACGCGCGCGAAAGTAATTCGCGATGGTGAGCAGGCCCACGACACAACCGAGCAGCACAATATATTCGGCGGGAAAGGGCGGGTCGAAGGCGATGTTCTTGAACATGGCTCAGCGCCTCCACGCCAGGGCGAAGCCCTGCTCAATCGCGAGGAAGGCCAGCGCGGCCGCAAGGAAGAAATGCCACAGAGGCGCGCCTTCGCGCATGGCCCGCAGCGTGCCCGCGTCGGAGCCCGTCGCCGCGAGGAAGCTTTCCTGCGATCGCTTCGCCATTTCCTGGAGCTGGGCCGCCGAGAGTGTCTCCAGGTTGCTCTCCCGCGGGTCGGTATTCACCGCGATGGACGCGAGTTTTGCGTCTCCGCTGTACACGCGATAGAAGCCGGTTTGCTTCGTTTCAGCGAAGATGACCGAGCCGGTCGCGCCGTTCAGGTCGAGCACGGCGCTCACCGATTCCCCGGCGGGATTCGCAAAGCGCACGGGCGTCTCCGGTGTGGCCAGCGTGATCGATGTGGAGCAGGGGAGGCCCGCCTCGAAGGATCGCGCGCCTCCGCCTTCGAGCCCAAGGGCCTTCACCATCTCGTGAACCAGCGGCACGAAGACGGTGCTCTTCTGCACGTCGCTGCCCTCGAGTCCCGGCGAGAAATTTGCCAGCAACAGGGAGCCGCGCCCGAAGTTGGTCCGCGCCAGGGCGATGTTGCCGTTGTCGTATTTCATGAGCACCTGCCCCTGGGTCTCCTCCCGCTTTGTGGTGAAATAGCTGAAGAAATGGAGGTCCGCCAGCGCGCCCGACTCGCGAAACTTCTTCAGCATCGGGTCGTCGTAGTTCGCCGAGGCCAACGTCGCGAAGCCCGCTTCGTTCGCGTCGGGGGCCACATGCCCCGCGAGTGTGAAGGGCAGTTTCAATGCGCCCTCGGACTTGGCGAGGAGCAGCGTCAGATTGCCGGGATCCGCAGGCCCTTCCACGAACCAGGCCACGCGTCCGCCGTCTCTGAGATAGCTCGCCAGCGCTACCGCCGTCGATTCGCTCATCGCACCCGCCTGCGACACGATCACCGCGTGGGCGCGGGCCGCCGCGAAACGATCAAAGGCATCCAGCGCCATCACCTCCGGCACGAATACAGATGCGCCACCGCCGAAGGGATCGAGGGCCGCCGCTAAAAAACGGTGGGAGGCATCCCGCGCGGCGCTAGGCGCATCGGACAGAATAACGACGGGAAAGCGTTCGGAAACCGTTACCGCCGCGTGGCGTGTGTCGTCCTCGCGGAGGCCATCGGCTGGAATAGACGCCACGGCCTCGAAAACACCACTGCCGTTGAAGCGCACGCGAAAACCCGCCGTGGCGCTCATGCCCGCGTCGACCTTCACGGTCGATTCCAGGGGCGCTTCGCCCTCCAGCGTGAGGGACACGGGCAGCGCCTGGAACTCGGGGCCGTAGTTCGCCACGGTGCAGTGAATCTCCGCAGGCTCGCCGATGGCGGGACTCGCGGGCCGCACTTTCATCTCCGTGATCGCAGCATTGCGAAGTGCCGCATCCGACACGGGGACGAAGACTGTCTTGACGTGTTCGGGAATTGCCGAAAAGTTGACCGAGGCCCAGTTGGATCGCTGGAAATCGGAGATGAAGTGAATCTCCTGACTGCGCGTCGATTGATCGTCCAATTGCTCCAACGCCAGCGCGATGGCCCCGTCGATGTCGCTTCGGGCGGCCTGGTAGTGCCTGTTGGCGAGTTCCGCGCGCAACTGAGCCCGCGTGGCCCGGGGCGCGTCATAGATCGCCTCGGGCACGTTTCCCGCAAAGATGACGTTCGCGATGTCGGCGGCGCCCAGCGCGTCCAGCACCGATTCCGCAGCACTGAGCGCCCGCCCAAAATGGGAGACGCCCGCGCCGGAATAGCCCATGCTGAGCGATGCGTCCACGATGATAATGGCCGCCGCGCCGCCTTCGGGAGTCTTTGTTGCGGCGAGCGTGCCCTTGGCGAGCACGGGCCGCAGGAAGGCAAAGAGCACCAGCAGGATGATAAGCGTGCGGATGAAGAGGAGCAGATAATGGCGGACGCGAAAAAGACGCGACTGATTCGCCTGAGCCTTGTAGAGGAAGCGCAGCGTGGGGAAAACGATCAACACGGGCGTCCTGCGGGTGAGCAGGTGAATCGCCAGGGGTATGGCTATCGCCAGGGCCCCGATGGCCATCGCCGGATTGATAAATGTTAAACCGCCCATAATGTGTCCCGCATAACCGAAGTGTAACGCCTTAACCGCCATCAACAAACTTTCACCACGAAGGTCACGAAGCGCACGAAGAAGAAAAGAGAAGTTTTCCTAAATTGATGACCCAGCACGATTGAACGCGGAGCACATTGAATCGGCGAGCTTTCGCTATCTGGATCCGTGGCTCGATAACTGCGGTCTCTTTCCTTCGTGTACTTCGTGCTCTTCGTGGTTAAACTTTTCTGTCGGCTTAGGCGATGTCTTCGCTACTCCCATTCGTGTAAATTCGTATCCATCGTGGTTAAACTCTTCATCTTCATCCCCTTCCCCGGTGCGCGAGAAAGCGCCCCAGCACTTCGGGGTAGGGCGTTTCCGTCGTCATGAAGGTGTAGGTGATATTCCGCGCGCGGCAACGGGCTTCGATATCGCTGCGGAAGGCCTCCAGCAGCGCGCCATAGGATTCCGCCACGTCTTTCGGCTGGATCGTGATAGAGCCGCCCGTTTCCGCGTCCACAAAGTTCGCATTGGCCACGTCGGGCAGTCGCACTTCATTCTCGTGGAGCAGGTGAAAGACAACGATTTCGAAACCACGGTGGGTGTACATCGCCAGTGCGCTGAACAGCTCGTCGGGTTCGTCCAGCAGATCGGAAATGATGATCAACACGCCCCGCTGCTTGAACAAGGTGAAGGCCTTGCGCAGCGCCGACGCCACCGAGGTGTGTCCGCCGGGCCTGGTCAGTTCCAGCGCACTCAGCATGCTGTAGAGATGGCGCACCGTGCCGCCTGCGGGAATGTGGCTCCGTATCCGCCGATCGAAAAGCACCAGTCCTGCTTTGTCGCCCTGTTTGATGAGCACGTACGACAGCGCCGCCGCGAGATAGCTGCCGTACTCCAGTTTGGTCAATCCACAGAAAGGCAGTGCGGGCCGGTTCACCGTGCCGCCAAAGGCCATGGAAGCGCTCACGTCCAGGAGTATGGTGGCCGAAAGATCCGTCTCCTTCTCGAAGAGCTTGATGTAGTGTCGGTCCGTACGGGCGTAGGCCTTCCAGTCGATGCTGCGAATTTCGTCGCCGGGATTGTATTGTCGGTAGTCCACGAACTCCGGCGCGTTGCCCTTGAAGCGCGAACGGTGCCGACCGCTGTAAAAACCCTCCACGATGGCCCGCGCCGCAAAGAGCATGTTCTTCATGCTCCGCAGGTCGCGGGGCTTGAGGTACTTGAACTCCTTCGGCTTGTGCCTGGGCATGGGCGGGGGCTCCGCCTGGCGCCAGCGGCGCAGGTTTTCGCGGCCCGCTTCGATACGCTGCCTAATGCTTGTAAGACGGCTGTTCGACATGTTCGAGAATCCACTTCACGATCTGCCGGGAAGAAATATCCTCGCCCGCCGCATTGTAGTTGGGAATGATGCGATGCTGGAGCACGGGCATGGCGACCTCCTGCACCTCCAGCGCCGAAGGGGCCGCTTTGCCCTTCAAAAGCGCCAGGCACTTCGCCGCGAGGATGAGGTACTGAGAGGCTCGGGGTCCGGCGCCCCACTCCACATAATTGTTAATATACTCGGGACTGTCATCCAATTTGGGCCGAGATGCCCGCGCCAGGCGCACGGCATACTCCGTTACGTGGCGCGACACGGGAACACTGCGCACCAGCGCCTGATAACGCAGGATATCTTCCGGACCAAAGACGGGCAGCACGTCCTGCACCGCGTCGGTGGTGGTGCCCTCCACGATATCGCACTCTTCCTCCGCCGAGGGATAGCCGATGTTGATGCTGAACATGAAGCGGTCCAACTGGGCCTCGGGCAGGGGATAGGTGCCCTCGTGCTCAATCGGGTTCTGCGTGGCCACGACGAAGAACGGCTTCTGCAGGGTGTAGGTCGTGCCCGCCGCCGTCACCGTGTATTCCTGCATCGCCTCCAGGAGTGCCGCCTGCGTTTTTGGGGAGGTGCGGTTGATTTCGTCCGCCAGAATGAGGTTCGCGAAGATGGGACCCTTCACAAAATGCATCACGCGGCCGCCCGTCTGGGGATCGATCTGCAGAATCTCCGTGCCCGTAATGTCCGAAGGCATCAAATCCGGCGTGAATTGAATCCGTTTGAAATCCCAGCCCAGCGACTGGGCCAGGGTCTTCACCAGCAGCGTCTTGGCAAGTCCCGGCACCCCAATAACCAGCACGTGGCCCTGGGCGAACATCGCCGTAAGTAATTGCAGAATAATGTGTTCCTGCCCGATGACCACCTTGTGGATCTCGGCCCGGAGCGTGTTGAATCGCTCCAGAAACTCCCGGGCGGCCTCCAGATCGGCCCCCGGCTCGGCAGTTTCCAACGACCTCGGTGTCATGCAATACCCTCCATGTACGGTGATTGCCTGAAAGCTATGCCTGGAATCCGCCCCAAGAGCGCCCCAGCCTGTGATGTCATTACGCCAACCCTGCCAGTTTTATTCATGTCGTAGTAACGATACTCACTAGCATATACGTTAACGCCGCCGTTGGCAATAGGGTGAATTTTTATTTCGGTGCCGGGGATGGCGGGCGAGCCTTCCAGCAACATTCCCGGTCGAGCTCCGCTCCTGCGTCACGGGCAGCCCCAGTCAACCGCGAAAAAGTAAACCGGTCATGATGCTGTCCAGTTTAAGGGCCAACTGGACAGAATTATGACCGGTTTGAACCACGGATTTTGAATAACCGCGGCTGATCACGGCCGTGGGTCACGCGGCACACCGGGGAGACGGTCGAAACCGCCCATGGATTGATCCACGTAGTGCCCGCGTGGCGATTCCTGTTGTCGCTCCCGGACATCGGCGATTGACGTCTTGCAATGCGCTCGCGCCTTTGCTTTAATGACCCTTCTCCCGCGTCCACCCAATTCATAGGAAGTACCCCATGAAACACGCCGCCCCCCTCTCCCTCTTCGTTCTCTCCGCCCTGCTGTTCTGCGTCCTTCCCACTCACGCCCAGGAACGCTTCAAGCAGGATCGCTTCGCCATCGGCCTTTGGGTGAATCCACCCGTGGATGATCAGGCGGCGGCGCGCTATCAGGACGTGGCCGACGCGAATTTCAATATGGTCATCGGCGGCTTCGGCGGCGGGGAGCACGACACGCTGGTGGAGCTCTGCGAGAAGCTGGACCTCAGGCTGATCGGCTATGCCGGCACGGCAGACCCCGCAACCCTGCCCGACAGCCCCGCCATCTGGGGCTATGCCCTGCGCGACGAACCCGGTGCCGACGATTTCCCCGCCCTCCGCGAGTTGGCCGACGGCGTGCGCAAGGCGCGGCCGGGCAAACTGCCCTATATTAATCTCTTCCCGAACTACGCCGTCCCCGGCCAGCTCGACGCCCCCACCTACGACGAACACGTGCGGAAGTTCATGGAAATCGTCCAGCCCGAAGTGCTCAGCATGGACCACTATCCCCAGTTCCACCCCGGCAACCCGGGCCGGGACGGTCGCGCGGGCTACTGTGAGAATCTCGACACACTTCGCACGCACGCTATGAAGGCGGGTGTGCCCTTCTGGAATTTCTTCAACATCATGCCCTACGGCCCCCAGACCGACCCCACCGAGGCCCAGGTCCGCTGGCAAATCTACACCTCCATCGCCTATGGCGCAAAGGGCGTCATGTACTTCTGCTACTACACGCCCCAGGGCGCGGAGTTCCCCAAAGGCGGCGCCATCATTCACGTCGACGGACGCAAATCCCGCCACTACGGCGAGGCACAGCGTATCAACGCGGAATTGAAACACCTGGGGCCGGTGCTGATGCAACTCACCAGCGAGAAAATCGTCCACGTCGATGAAGCGGCGGGCGATGTGCCGACCGACAAGCTCGCCGGCCTGCCCATCACCAACCTGACCCGCGCGCCGGAAGACCCGAAAGGCGACTACCTCGTGGGCGCCTTCAAGCATGCCGATGGCCGCCGCGCCGTGCTCCTGAACAACTACCACTTCGCCTACACCGCCTGGCCCACCGTCACCTTCAATGCCCCTTTGGCGTCGGTCATTGAGGTAAACAAAGAGACCGGCGAACAACACCCCGTGATCGACGACAGCCCGCTGATGGATGGGATCCAGATCTCCCTCGGCGCGGGCGACGGGCGGCTCTTTCTGCTGCCGTGACCACCCCGCGTTACCCCCTTGATTCGGGGGCGGCGGAAACGTCGCGCCTCCCACATTGGATTGACGGTTAGCGAGTCGTCTGCTACACTCCCCATGTCCGAGCATGGGCCCGAAACCGCACGATTGGCTGTCCGGTCGGGCTCATCGAGGTGGTGATTCTTCCGATCCGCCGCAACGGATCAGGTGCGGTATCTCAACGCACCAGATATCCCATGCGGTGATCGGAAGATGCGTCTGGCTTTCGACCGTGGGCAAGGGTGATTCAATGCAAATCAGGTCCGTCGTTACGTGTCTATTCTTGTTGGTGCCGATGCTCGCCCTCTTGTCGGGCTGTCCACCCCGCACCATCTCCGTCCCGGATCTTCAGGGCTCGACCCAGGCGGCGGCGGAAACCGCGCTGGAGAATGCCGGACTGAGCCTCGGCACCGTCTCGCAGGCCCATAGCGACACCGTCGCGGTCGGGCTTGTTATCTCCCAGCGCCCCAGCGCGGGCGACCTTGTATCGCCCAACACCTCCGTTGCCATCACCATCTCGCTGGGACCCGATACGGGTGGTGAAGGTGAAGGCGAGGGTGAAGGCGAAGGCGAGGGTGAAGGTGAAGGCGAGGGTGAAGGTGAAGGCGAGGGTGAAGGTGAAGGCGAGGGTGAAGTGGAAGGGGGCCCCACAGCGGCGTTCCTTTCCCTCGGCGTGGAAGGTCAGGCGCCCCTGCTGGCCCGATTCTTCGACCGTTCCCAGCCCGGCGACGAAGCCATTACCGCCTGGTCGTGGGATTTCGGCGATGGCGGCGTCAGCACGGATCCCAATCCCACCCACACCTACACGGAACCGGGCGAATACGACGTGCGCCTCACCGTCACCACGGCCATCGCGCAGAACACGACCACGGAGGTCGGCCTGGTGCGCGTGGCGACCTTGAGTGACGCGAAGTTTGTGGATTCCGCGCCCTTCGACGGCGAGGGCGACATCGCGGTGACCCGCGAGACCATTTTGAACTTCAGTGCGCCGCTGGACCCCGACAGCCTCACGGAGACGTCGGTCTTTGCGAAGCGCGGCAATCAACTCCAGGGGGTTCGACGCCACCTCTCGCCCGATGGTCGCCAGGTAACCCTCTTCTATACCGCGCCCCTTCCGGGCAACGCATCGATCGATGTAACCATCAACGGCGACCTGCTCACCACCGTCGACGGTCGCACAATCGATGCGGACGACGACGGCGAGCCCGGCGGCACCCGCACCATCACCTTCACGACCCTCGGTCTCACCTCCGTGCCCGGCACCGCGGTCTACGGCCGCATCTTCGCCTCGGAGCTCGCGCTCGGTGCGAAGGGCGCGGAGGTCAACATGCCTCTGGAGGGCGTGGAGATCATGGTCGATGGCCGCTTCGACATGGCCACCACCACCGACGCGGAGGGTAATTTCCGCCTCGATCCCGCCCCCTCGGGCCGCTTCTTCGTGCACATTCGCGGCCTGGAAGTGGCCACGGCCTTCGTGGACGGCGCGCCCGTTGATACCAGCTTCCCCGATGGCCCCTACTACCCTACCGTCGGCAAGGCGTGGGAAGCGAATCCCGGCGCGGAAACCAACGTGGGAGACATCTATCTCCCACTCATCCAGCCGGGCGCCCTGCGAGAGGTGAGCGAGACAGAACCCACCGAAATCGGCTTTGTGGATGAAATCATCGAAGCCAATCCCGATTTCGCGGGCGTGCGCGTCATCGTGCCGCCAGACAGCCTCTACAATGACTTCGGCGAGCGCGGTGGTCGCGTGGGCATCGCGCCGGTGGCCCCGGACCGCCTGCCGAGCCCCCTGCCCGAAGGACTGGATCTGCCGCTCGTCATCACGGTGCAGACCGATGGGCCAAACAACTTCGATACGCCCGTACCGGCCTGTTTTCCCAATCTGCCGGACCCCGAGACCGGCGCGCTGCTGCCGCCCGGCGCGCCAAGCGCCCTCTGGAGCTTCAACCATGATTCCGGCGAATGGGAGATTGTAGGCCCCATGACCGTCAGCGAAGACGGCGCCACCGTCTGCACCGACCCCGGCGTTGGCATCGTCCAGCCGGGGTGGCACGGCAACGCACCGGGCACCGAGGCCGAGGGCCCCGAAACACCCGAGCGCCCCGAGCGGGAAAACCCCGAACAACCGCAGAGGCCCCGCCCGCGGCCGAATGATCCGCCCCAGGATCCGCCCACGGACTGCGAGGAAGAGGAGTGGGCCCTGCCCGATGCCTTCGACGTACAGAGCCTGGCGAACTGCGCAAGCCAGTTGGCCGACGCCCAGTCGTCACTCGCGACCGTAATGCAGACCGCAAGCCTCGTCCAGGGCATCCGGGCCCAGACGGCCCAGGTCATCAGCGAGGTGGCCAGCGGCGCACGAAACGACGCCAACACCCTGCTGCTGCTGGAATCCATTCTGGCCGGTAAAGAGCCTGTAATCGCGGAGATAAACGCGCTCCTCGCCGCGGTGCGGGGGGAGAACTCGCCCCTCGTGCAGGCGTCCAACGCCGTAACCTGCGCCCAGTCGGCCCTGGAGCTCATCCAACCCTATTGCGACGCGCTGCTCGATAGCGAGTGCGCCCCGGCGGACGCACGGGCGGTTTGCCTGCAAATCGCCGTCATTGCCGAAAACCTGACCAATACCGCCGCGACACTTGCCCAGGCCCAGACGGCTCTTGCCGATTTCTCCCTGGACAATCTGTGCCTCGACGTGGAGATCGCCATCAACGCCCTCTCGGCGGCCAAGGCCGACCTGACGGACGAGGAACTGACCGATCTCCTCGAGGCTATCCTCGCCCACACCGTGGCGCTGGAGGAGGTGACGCCCGAAGAGGCGGAGGCCTTCCTCGGCGCGCTACCCGCGCTGTCGTCGGCCCTCGGCGGCTATGGCCGGGCCTATCTCGCCGCGCGGGGCTGGACGCCCAACGCCTTCGTGCGCCTCGATGTAAACGGCAATACCTTCCGCACGCGCGCCTCCCAGCAGGGTGTGTACGATTTCATTCTCCCGCCCCAGGCAGTCTTTGTTCTCTCCGTCTTCGATCCCCTCGCCATGACCTGCGGCGACTACGTCGGCGTGTCCGCGGAGTCAGGCTTTGAAACCGCGCTCCAGGCGCCCGTGCTGGCCCCCTGTGGTCCGGACGACGCCGACGAGGATGGCCTGCCCGACGCGGCCGAGGAAATCGTGGGCACGGACGGCGCCGATCCCGACACCGACGGCGACGGCACGCTGGACGGCGCCGAGATCCAGCAGGGCTCCAATCCGCTGGACGGGTTCATCGTGGAAAATGGCATCATCGCCGCCACCGACACCCCCGGCACGGCGGTGGATGTGGACGCGGCGGACAACCTCATCGCTGTGGCGGATGGCGACGGCGGCGTGGCCCTCTTCAACGTCTACAACGGCATGAACCCCGCCATCGTCGCTCAGGTGGAGACCGTCGGCAATGCGACGGCCGTTGCCGTGGGTGCGAACCATGTTGCCGCCGCCTGCGGTAGCGCGGGCCTGTCGATTATCGACGCGACCAACCCGATCACCGCGAGCGAAATCCACGTGGTGCCCGCCGGCGCCTTCGGCGAGAGTATTGGCGCCGTCGCCGTCGCGGGCGGATACGCCTTCGCCGCCGGTCAGGGTGGAAACGGCGGCGTGGTCCAGGAAGAGAAGGACTTCGCGGGGTCCAACGCGGGTGCAAACAGCATCGGCATGGTGGAGCTCGCCACGGGACAGGTGGTCGCCCAGTACACCCTTACCAACGAGCAGGCCATGGACCTGACGGTCTCTGGAAACGTGCTCTACGCCACTGTGGCTTCCGTCCAAGGCCAGATCCCCAAGAAGGGCGCCTCCTATCAGTCTTATCGCCTGATGGCCTTCCGCATCGGCCAGGGCGCCCTCGACTTCACAAGCTCGACCAGCCTGCCCGATTCCTATGGCGATGAGGAACTGAGCCGCAAGGTCTTCGCCGGCGGCGATCTGGCCTTCGCCACGCACCGCACGGGCTACACCGTGGTGGACATCCAGAATCCCGCCGCGCTGAGCTCGCTGGCCACCGCCGACACCCAGCTCTTCGGCTGGAAGCAACTGCTCCACGACGGACAGGGCCTAGGCATCGCGGCGGTGAGCCCGAACAGCACCCTGGATGGCCCCCATCATGTGTCCCTCTATGATCTGAGCGACCCCCTGAACACCGATCAGTTCATCACCGAGTTCCCCACGCCGGGTATCGCCCGCGCCGTGGCGCTCTACAACGGCCTGGCCTACGCCGCCGATTCCGATGCGGGACTCCAGGTCATCAGCTATACCCGCTTCGACGCGGGCAGCACACCACCCGGCGTGAGCTTCACCGTCGGCGATGGAACGGGCAATGTGGAGATCGGCCAGTCCGCGCTGATCGCCGTGGAGGCCACCGACGATATCCAGGTGCGCCATGTGGAGCTGCTGGTGAACGGTCAGGTGGTCGAACGCGATGGGAACTTCCCCTTCGAGTTCTACTTCACTCCCGCGCAGACTGTCGGCGCGACGGCCAGTCTCTCCGTCGTGGCCGTGGATACCTCCGGCAACAGCGCGGCGGCCCCCGTCCAGACCATCACCACCACGGCGGACACCACCCCGCCGCGCATCTCGGGCTCTTTGCCGCGAGAGGGTGGAGAAGGAGAGGATCTCGCCAATGTGACGCTCTTCACCAATGAGGCGATCAATCCGGAATCGCTCTCACCCGATGACTTCACCCTGACCGCCTATGGAGAAGACCCTGTGCCGGGTAAGAGCGACCCGGTCGATGTGCCCATCGACGGCGTGGCGCTGATGGATGGACGAACGCTCATCGTTTCGCCCGCCGGGCCCGTACCCTATGGCCGGAATGTCCTTTCCGTGGCCTCGGGGTCCATTCGCGATGTCGCGGACAATGCCATGGTCATACCCTATACCTTGACCTTTTTCAACGTGGCGCCCAAAGTACCGCTGGAGTGGATCGGGGCCGACGGGGCCGACTGGAACAATCCTGCGAACTGGAGCGAGGGCCGCGTGCCGACCGAGGAAGACTCGGTAATCATCAATCCGCCGGGCGACCCTGTCGTCATCCGAAACGGCGATTTTACCGTGGCAAACGGCGCAAACGTGGACCTGCTCAACGTCCGGCGCCTGGAAAACATGCGCTTCCGTTTCTATGGCAACAACCGCTTCAACGCCCCGCAACTTACCGAATGGGTGGCCGACGAAGGCGGCGGCGAGCTGACCGTTTTCGATGGCCCGTTCGACTTCAACGCGCCGCTCAACTACGTTGAAAACATTTACCTGCACGCATGGGATGGGGCCACCATCGCCCTGCCGGAACTGGAAACCTACGCAGCGACCTCCTGTTTTGGCGGCACCTTGATCGCCGCCTTCGAATCCAACAGCCTCGTGTCCCTGCCCGCCCTTACCACGGTGCTCTTCGACCGGAACCTCGACTACCCCTGCAACTACGGCATTAGCGCCGTTGAAGGCGGACGGGTGGAGATGCCCATGCTCACGGCCTTTACCCTGGGCGAGTTTGACTATGCCGAGGTCAACGCCAGCGGAAACGCCAGTCGGGTTGACCTCCCCTCCATGGCGAGCGTGCAGGAACGTGTCCATGTCTACATTGGCAATGGAGAGGTGCGGCTCGACGCCATCACCGCGATTCACGGCTCTATGCGGGTTGTTGGCGACTCGCCGCCGGCTCTCTCTCTGGTCACGGAACTCACCGGAGGGCTGGACGTCTCAAATGCCACACTCGATTTGCCAAACCTGACGACCATCGAAGCGCTGGAACTCTATGTGAACGAGGGGGCGACCGTTACCCTGGGGGGCGCGGAGGCGGTACTCGGCGGCAAGTTTATGAACATTGTCTCCGGCGGTACGTTGAATCTGCCCGCGGTCACCGAGTTGAGCGACGTATCGATCACTATCGGCACCGGGGGCACGCTGAACGCACCCCTGCTGAACGCCATGCGGGCCGCAAATCTGCTGACCCGCGTGGAGATTGGGAGCGAGGGCAACCTGTCGCTCCCCGTGGAAACCATGACGAATGTGGAGTTGTGGACCAACAACGGCGGCCACCTCGAATTGCCTCTCCTGACGCAGTTTGAGTGGCGTGACCACTGTCTTGGCGTACCCGCCCTGGACGCCCGCGACGGCGGGGCCACGATCAGCCTGCCCGCCCTGCAAACCATCGTCGTCGATAGCGGCGGTCGCTGCGCGCCCTTCTACGATCCCCTCGGGATCCAGGCGGCCGCCGGCGGCAGTATCAGCCTGCCCGAGTTGGTCACCATCGAGCTCGGCGCCGGAGGGGAGGGGGAGACCGCCTACGCCGACCGCCTCTCCATCAACGCGGCCGGCGAAGCGGCTCAGATCGATGTATCGAAGCTCGCCACCTTTCCCGTGGACCGCGTAATCTTCACCAACGACGCCGACGGCGTCATCCTCCGCCCGTAGAGACGGATTTCGCGGCGGGCGGTCCTGGAGTTCCGGGACCGCCCGCGCCGTTTTGGATTAGACCATTGCCTGTACCCTTCCCCCGACAGCCTGTGCGACAATAGAAGCCACTTACGGCGCGACAATTGAAGTGAGGATAGAGGCCATGAGCAACGCGAACGAGAAGAAGAATTACTTGATCGATATGGACGGCGTACTCGTGCGCGGCCAGCAGCCCATTCCCGGCGCGGCCGAGTTCATTGCCCGGCTCCGCGCGGCGGACTGTAAATTCATGGTCCTCACCAACAACCCCCTCTATACCACCCGCGACCTGGCCTACCGCCTCCGCGCCACGGGGCTCGACATCGAGCCGGAGCGCATCTACACCTCCGCCATGGCCACCGCACAGTTCCTACACCTCCAGAAACCCGAAGGCACCGCGTATGTCGTCGGCGAGAGCGGGTTGACCCACGCCATCCACGATGTGGGCTATGTCATCACCGATCGCAACCCCGACTATGTCGTCCTTGGCGAAACCCACGCCTACAGCTTCGACCAGATTACCACCGCCATCCGCCTGGTGACTGGAGGAGCCCACTTCATCGCCACGAACCCGGACAAGTCCGGCCCCAGTGAGTACGGCATCGTGCCCGCCTGCGGCGCCATGGCCGCCTTGATCGAGCAGGCCGCCGGGCGTCGCCCCCTGTTCATCGGCAAGCCCAATCCCCTCATGATGCGCCTCGCGCTCAACCACCTGGGCGTGCACTCGGAAAACACCATCATGATCGGTGACAACATGGACACCGATATCATCGCGGGCGTTCAAACCGGCCTCGGCACCATCCTGGTGCTCAGCGGGATCACCGATCGCGAGCATCTGCGCCAGTTCCCCTTCCAACCGACCCGTGTCATCGACTCGGTGGCCGAAATCGAGCCCTGACGGATCGCGGCCTGCGGAAAGCCGCGAGAAAAACCCGTCACGCGTTTTTCTCGAATTTCGCTTTTATGCCTTCCTGAACAGGCGCCGTCGCCCCAGCTATAAGCGCTTGCAACCCTTGTCGATAGAGCGCGCGGGGTCCCCCGCCTTGATGTATGGCGCATGACTGGCATACAATACCATGTCGCCCGGTGCTTGCCGGGTTTTGGACAAGGATGCCCTTCGCGAGTCAGCGATATCTATAGTTTTGCGGTACGCGTATGCGTGTGCATCGAAGCGGAAAGGATAAAGGTCCCCGGTGAGTGTAGAACCCGAACCTTTGGAAGAACAAGTAGCCCAGGAATGGATGGACGCGCTGGACGATCTGGTCGCGGAATCGGGCGTTGCCGCGGCGACCGCCCTCATGTACCGCCTGTCGGATTATGCCTACGCCCACGGCGTCCGCCTGCCGTTTACGGCCAATACGCCTTATATCAACACCATCCCAGCGGATGATGAACCGGAATATCCCGGTGATCGCGAGCTGGAGCGCCTGAACAAATCCACCATCCGCTGGAACGCCATGGCCATGGTCGTGCGCGCCAACCGCGAACTGGACGGCATCGGCGGCCATATCTCCACCTATGCCTCCTCGGCAAACCTCTATGAAGTGGGCTTCAACCACTTCTTCCACGGCCGCACGGAATCCCACGGCGGCGACCAGATCTACTTCCAGGGCCACGCCTCCCCCGGCATGTATGCCCGCGCCTATGTGGAAGGCCGTCTGAACGAAAAAGACCTCAAGAACTTCCGCCGCGAGCTGGCGAAGGGCGGCGGCCTGTCGTCCTACCCGCACCCGTGGCTCATGCCCAACTTCTGGCAGTTCCCCACCGTATCCATGGGCCTTGGTCCAATCATGGCTATCTACCAGGCGCGCTTCAACCGCTACCTGGAGCACCGGGGTCTGAAGCCCAATAACGGCGGCCATGTGTGGGCTTTCCTGGGCGATGGCGAGTGCGACGAGCCCGAAACCCTCGGCGCCATCGGCCTGGCCGTGCGCGAGCAGCTCGACAACCTGATCTTTGTAATCAATTGCAATCTCCAGCGCCTTGACGGTCCCGTGCGCGGCAATGGCAAGATCATCCAGGAACTGGAGCGAATCTTCCGCGGCGCGGGCTGGAACGTCATCAAGGTGATCTGGGGCAGCGAGTGGGACCCCATCTTTAAGTCCGAACTGGGCGGTCGCCTGATCAACGTGCTGGAAGGCGCGGTGGACGGCGACTACCAGAAGTTCACCGTGGAATCCGGCGATTATATCCGCCGCTGGTTTCTGGAACGCGACCCCGAGCTGAAACCGCTTCTGGATACCGTCACCGACGAGCAACTGCGCAAAATCAAGCGCGGCGGCCACGACCCGATCAAGGTCTATGCGGCCTACAAGAAGGCGGTGGATACCGAAGGCCGCCCCACAGTAATTCTGGCCAAAACCGTCAAGGGCTACGGTCTGGGCGAGGCGGGTGAAGGCAAGAACATCACCCACCAGCAGAAAAAAATGAACGAAGACGAGCTGCGCGAGTTTCGCGGCAACTTCGGCATCCCCATCACCGACGACGACGTGGCCTACGCGCCCTTCTACAAACCCGCCGAGGACAGCCCGGAAATTCAGTACCTCAAGGCGCGCCGCGCCGCGCTGGGCGGCTCGCTGCCCCGCCGCGAAGTTACGGCGCCCGCCCTCAAGGCCCCGGGCGACGAGCTCATCAAGGAATTCCTTACCGGCAACGACCGGGCCGTGTCGACCACCATGGTCTTCGTGCGCATCCTGGCCATCCTGTTGCGCGACAAGGCCCTGGGCAAACTCGTGGTGCCCATCGTGCCCGATGAAGCCCGCACCTTCGGCATGGACGGCCTCTTCCGCCAGGTCGGCATCTATTCTTCCAAGGGCCAGCTTTATGAGCCCGTGGACGCGGACAACCTGCTTTATTACCGTGAAGCCACCGACGGCCAGATTCTGGAAGAGGGCATCAACGAAGCCGGCTCCATGGCCTCTTTCCTGGCGGCGGGCACGGCTTATGCCACCCACGGCATCAACACCATCCCCTTCTATATTTACTACTCCATGTTCGGCATGCAGCGCATCGGCGACCTGGTGTGGCTGGCGGGCGATATCCGCTGCCGGGGCTTCCTCGTCGGCGGCACCGCCGGCCGTACGACCCTGAACGGCGAAGGCCTCCAGCACCAGGACGGGCACAGCCTGGTCCTCGGCAGCACCGTCCCCAACATGCTCTGCTACGACCCGGCCTTCGCCTTTGAACTGGCTGTCATCGTTCAGGACGGCATCCGGCGCATGTACCAGGAGCAGGAAGCGGTCTTCTACTACCTCACGGTGGAAAATGAACCCTACGCGATGCCCGCCATGCCCAAGGGCAAAGGCGTCCGCGAGGGCATCCTCAAGGGCATGTACAAGTTCAGGCCCTCCGAGATGAAGCCCACCAAACTCCGCGCCCAGTTGCTCGGCAGCGGCGCCATCATGAATGAAGTGCTCAAGGCCCAGGAGATGTTGGAGAAGTACAAAGTCTCCGCCGACGTCTGGAGCGTGACGAGCTATGGCGAACTGCGCCGCGACGGACTGGCCGCCGAACGCTGGAACCGCCTCCACCCCGGCTCGAAGCCCCGTGTGCCCTATGTCACCAAGTGCCTGGCCGGGGAAGAGGGCGTGGTTGTGGCCGCTTCCGACTACATGAAAGTACTGCCCGACGGACTGTATAAGTGGGTGCCCCAGGGCATCGAAAGCCTCGGCACCGACGGTTTCGGCCGCAGCGAGTCCCGAGAGGCCCTGCGCGATCACTTCGAAGTGGATGCGCGCCACATCGTCTTCGCCACCCTGTCGGCACTGGCCCGCGCGGGCAAGATCAAAATCGATGTGGTCAAGGCGGCCATGAAGGAATTGAAGATCGCGCCCCACAAGCCCGATCCCGCCTCGGCCTAGAAACTCAGCATTAGTACGCAGTCACGCGATTTGACGGGAATGCCCTCGCGGCGAGAAGCCGGGCCATTCTTATCGCTTCCAGCGACGGCAGCGACTTCAGGGACAGCAGAATGAGACGTTACTGCTGTCCCTGAAGTCCCTGTTGTCCCTGAGACGCGCATGTAGTCCTTGAACACGATTGAGAAACCGGGTTGTGGGCAGAGCTCACGTCCAGCTTCACCAGAGAATGACACCATTATTCCAGCGGTGATTGCACGGCCCGAACCATGCAGGAACAGAAATCCATGGCGACAGAATTCAAGCTCCCTGAACTGGGTGAAGGCGTCACGTCGGGTACGGTTGCGACCCTACTGGCCAAAGTGGGCGACACGGTGGCCGCGAATTCGCCCATCATCGAAATCGAGACCGACAAGGCCGTGGCGGAAATCCCGATTCCGGTTTCTGGAAAGATCACGAAGATCAACGTCAAGACCGGAGACAAGGTCAGCGTGGGCCAGGTTATCCTTGTGTACGAAAAGGCGGACGGCGCCGCGGCGCCCAAGGCGGAAAAGCCCGCTCCCGCTCCCGCACCAGCTCCGACCCCGGCGCCCGCGCCTGTGGCCCCTCCGGTTGCTCCCGCACCCGTAGCGCCCGCGGCGACTGTGGCGGCGCCCGCGCCACGCGCCACGGCTCCAGTCGCGCCCGTGGCCCGTTCGAGCGCGCACATCCAGGCCTCCCCCTCCGTCCGCAAGCTCGCCCGCGTCCTCGGTGTCCGCCTGGAAGATGTCCCCACGGCCGATCCCTCGGGCCGCATCAGCGCCCACGATGTGGAGCAGTTCGCCGCCGCCTCCGGCGCCACGCCCGTCGTCACGGCCCCGCCCGCACCCGCTCCGGTCGTTGCGCCCGCCCCTGTGGCGGTAACCCCCGCGCCGGTGGCCTTGGCCGGTTCCGTAGCCGATGACCGCTGGGGAAAGGTGGTGCGCGAAGCCATGAACGGCGTCCGCAAGAAGACCACCGAGCACATGACCCACTGCTGGACCACCATTCCCCACGTGACCCACTTCGACAAGGCGGATATTACCGCCCTCGAGCAGATCCGCCAGCAGTACGCCCCCGGCATCAAGGCCAAGGGCGGCAGTCTGACGGTCACGGTCTTTCTCATGAAGGTCGTCACCGAGGCCCTGCGCCGCTTCCCGAAGTTCAATGCGAGCATCGATCTGGCCACGGAAGAGATCATCTTCAAGCAGTACTACAACATCGGCGTCGCCGTGGAAACCCCCGCCGGCCTGCTCGTCCCCGCTATCCGCAATGTGGACCAGAAGAGCCTTCAGGACCTCGCCCTGGAGTTGCCCGTAATCGCGAAGAAAGCCCGTGATCGCAAGCTCAGCCTGGACGACATGTCCGGAACGACCTTCACCATCAGCAATCTGGGCGGCCTGGGCGGCACCGGCTTTACCCCCATCGTCAACTCGCCGGAAGTCGCCATTCTCGGCGTCTCCCGCTCCGCCGTCGAAGGCGTCTTCCAGAATGGCCAGCTCGTGCCCCGCACCATGTTGCCCCTGAGCCTCTCCTACGACCACCGCCTCATCGACGGGGCGGACGCCGCGCGCTTCATGCGCTGGGTAGCCGAGGCCCTCGAAAACCCCTGGAAACTCATCCTGGAATCCTGACCCCCCGGACGACCAACGATAGAACAACGAAAACGACCCCGAAGGGGGAAGAGGATAAACGTATGAGCAGCAATCAGAGCACACAGGTCGCGGTGCTGGGCGGCGGGCCCGGCGGTTACGCCGCGGCATTTATGGCCGCGGACCTCGGCCTCGACGTGACCCTCATCGATGTGGAAGCCAATCCCGGGGGCACCTGCCTCTACCGCGGCTGCATCCCGTCCAAGGCCCTGCTCCACGTGGCCAAGGTCATCAACGAGGCCCGGGAATCCACCCACTTCGGACTGACCTTTGGCGAGCCCCAGATTGACCTGAATCGCGTACGCAACGCCACCGACGCCGTCGTCAACCAGATGACCGGCGGACTCGGACAGCTCGTCAAAGCGCGCAAAATCAATTACATTCAGGGCCGGGGCACCTTCGTAAACTCGAAGAACCTCGTCGTCACCCTGGCCGACGGCAAGCAGATCAAGCTGGCTGCGGAATACACCATCATCGCCGCCGGCTCGCGTCCGGCCCGATTCGGGCCCCTGATCGAGTCCGAGCGCATCATGAACTCCACCGGCGCTCTGAAGCTTACCGACATTCCCGAATCCCTGCTCCTCGTGGGCGGCGGCTATATCGGCCTGGAACTCGGCACCGTCTACTCGGCCCTCGGCTCCGAAGTCACCTGCGTGGAAATGACCGGTGGACTCTTGCCCGGCGCGGACCGCGACCTGGTGAAGCCCCTTCAGGCCCGCTTGGAGACCCAGTTCAAGGAAATCCTCCTGAACACCAAAATCGCCGATATGAAAGAGCAGAAGACCGGCATCAAGGTCACCCTCGAAGGCGAGAACCTCAAGAAGCCCCAGCGCACCTTCGACAAGGTGCTCGTGAGCATCGGCCGCAAACCCAACTCCAGCGGCCTCGGCCTCAAGAGCACCGGCGTCGTGGTCAATGATCGCGGCTTCATCGAAGTCGATGCCCAGATGCGCACCGCCGATCCCAATATCTTCGCCATCGGCGACATCGTGGGCGGTGCCATGCTCGCCCATAAAGCCTCCGCCGAAGGGCGCGTCGCGGCCGAAGTCATCGCCGGCCACCACGCCGCCTTCGAACCCCAGGCCATCCCCGCCGTCGTCTTTACCGACCCCGAAGTCGCCTGGTGCGGCCTCACGGAAGAAGAGGCCAGGCGCACGGAACGCAACGTGCACATCGCACGTTTCCCCTGGGCCGCCTCCGGTCGCGCCACCACCATCAATCGTATGGAAGGCATGACCAAGATTATTTCCGATCCCGAAACCCACCGCCTGCTGGGCATGGGCATCGTCGGCGCGGGCGCGGGCGAGCTCATCGCGGAAGGTACCCTGGCCATCGAGATGGGCGCCCTGGTGAGCGACATGGACCTCACCATCCACCCCCACCCCACCCTCAGCGAAACCGTCATGGAAGCCGCCGGCTCCGTCTTCGGCACCGCCACCCACATCTACCGCCCGAAGAAACACTAAGCAGTCCAGAGACCATCCGGGCAGCCCGCAACCAGCGAGGCTGCCCGGTTCTATTTGAGACGGGACCGTCCCGCGCATTACGTGCGGGGAACGGCCCACTCGGATTGCATTATGGTTCACCCACCGCCAACAGTCGCCATCGGTACCTCCACACGGTCCCCAGGGCCCACATTCACGATCCACGCGTCCTCCCCCGACACAAAGGGCGCACTGTCCGCGCGGGGTGCGGTGTAGGTCACCACGCCGCCTTTCACGCCCGTAATCGGCACGAAGGCGCTGAAAGCCTCGTCCGTCGCGTAGGCGCCATCGTAGACCGGGGCAAAGGCCATGCCCGTGGCCGTGGTGAAGCCGTCCGCGCGGAGTGCGCCGATGCGTACGCGACCCACAAGCAGATCGTCGCCCACGGTAACCAGAAGTCCGCCTGGCGCGGGTGCCGCCCCGAGGATGGGGTGGGCCGTGCGGCGAAAGTCGTTCTGAAAGTGAATCACCTTGCCGGCCAGCGAACCGACATCCGCCGAAAGCATTTCGCATGCGATAAGAATGCGACCCGAACCCGCGTCGACCGAAGTGACCGTGCCCGTGAGGGGGGCCGACTGGCTGGAGCTGACGCCTCCGGCCATGAGATAGGTACCGCCGGTGGCCCATCGGCGCGACACCGTCCCATTCGCAAAACGCACAACGGCCATGGCCGCGTCGGTGTGCAGGTCTTCATCGGCGAGACGCATCGTTCCGCCCGCCGTGTTGATCAACACCACATCGCGCATGACCTCAGCCGCGGGTCCGGTCCAGCGCACCTCCGCGGCCACGCCGGAACCTTCACGCAAGGGTAAATTGCGGGCTTGCTGGATGGCCGCCGAACCGCTGAACGGCTCGGCAATCGAGACAAACTGGGATTCCATTTGATCACCCTGATTGCGCCCAATCACATACTTTACCGGCGTCTTGTACTTCACGGGCGAGATAAACGCATCCGCAAGCATCGCCTCCTTCGGCGCATCCAGCCGGTAAAGCCTGAGCTTCGCCTCGGGATTCTTCTCATGGATCCATTCGCCCGCGGCGCTGCCCCCGGTCAGCCGCTGCACGTTAAACAAGTGCTGGAAACCCGAACCGCGGTAGTCCGAGTAGCCGCCGGTGTACCCCGGTGTGGCCATCGCCGGATTGTCGTAGATATATTCCAGCGGGACGTCCGGACCCGCCAGCGTGCCCGCCGCCGGCTCGCTCCATTCGCCCGACAATGGAGTAAAGGTCCCGGGCGGGCCGTGCAGGCTATAGTCGTGCTGACCGCCGCCCTTCACCGTAAAGCAATCCACCAAGTAGCTCCGGGCATCATCCAGGTCCACCATCACCAGCCGCCGCCGGTACTCGCTCGTCTGGCCATAGGTCGGCGCGGCGTCGATATCCAGCGCTCGGGCGAATCCCTCATCCACAAAGCGCTGCACCGTGCCGGGGTAGTTGGTCCGCTGCCGCGCGGCGTCCACCGTGACCGTGTTGTGGGCGATGGTGTTCTTGCTCCAGGTATAGATGCCGGGCACATAGGCGTTCATGAAATCGGGATAGCCCAGATCGGGCATCATCACAAGATTGTTCGCATAGAGCTCGAAGTTCAACCGGTCAAAGTGGCCGTGTCCCCCCATGTAGCCGTAGTAGAGCGCCAGCGAAATCGTGTTCGCGGGATTGTTCAAGATCGCCATGCCGTAGCCGTCCATCAGCCTTGATCGCACCGGAGCCTTCACGGGCGGCGCGGAAGGAATCACCGGCGCAAAGAGGCTCTCGAAATCGATGAAGCCCCCGTCGCCGGTGGCGTTGAAGCCCTGAAGGTGCGCGAGAAATCTCGGGTCTTGATAGACCTGCCAGGCCCGTTGGTATACGTAGGCATCGCGCCCGACAAAGCCGCCATACACCGAGCCGCTGTCGCCCACGGAAGGCGTGTGCTGGCCAATGTTCACCACGTCGATTACGCCATCGTAGAGCCGGCGCATCTTGGGAATGGCGTACACGTCGCGATTCGCGCGGTGCAGGGCCTCCGCCACCGTGGTGATATTGGCCACCCAGGAAAAGTTGTAGCCCGGCGCCGTCTCGAAAGGCGGCCCGTCGCGATAGACCAGGTTGTAAAGCGCGTAGTTCAGCCCGGTCGTTGCTTCTCCACTGCCCGCGTCGTTCATGATGCCGTCGAACCATTCATCCTGCTTGCCAAACTGACGCGCCAGCCCCGCAAAGACCAAAGCTTTCTGGTGCATGCCGAAATTGCCGCGAATCTTCCCGGAGAAATAGCCGTCGATACCTTCCTCGAGCAGATTCGCCTCGATGTTCGCCCGCACCTGCGCCGCCGTCTTCCCCGACACGGTGTCATCTCCAATCGCGTCCCAGCAATAGTCATAGGCCTCGGCCAGCGACGTCAACGTGCCCGTCTCCCAGATGTGGTTCAGGATCTTCCCTTCATAGCGCCCGCCCCGCGCGCCCTGGAGTTCCCCATAGCGCGACTGCGGATGGTGATCCATGTTCGGGTAAACTTCCGCGATGCGATCCAGCAGCACCGCCGCTTTCCGCCCATAGGTCGCATCGCCCGTCAGAATGTAGGCCCGGGCCAGATCCTGCGCCGCGGGAATGATGTGGTTCATCCACGTCCAGTGATTCGCATACGCCACAAACCAGTGCTTCTCGCCGCTCGGTGACACCCAGCCCCGTCCGTCGTCCGCGTAGTCGCCCGTGAGCAGCGAACGATCGTTCATACCCGATGCATAATAGGCCGCGAAATCGTTGCTCGGATAGGTGCTGCCGTCCACCGGGCACGTCACCTTGAACGGTACCTTCGGGTCGATAATCCAGGGATATGTCCCGCCCTTCTCATAGAGTTCCATACCGCATTTCGGACAGCCCGCCGTCGCGTCGTTGAAGGCGCGCGGCACGTCCGCCGTCGTCACAATGGCCCGCAACGCGGTGTCCTCCCAGGCCATCCAGACATCGGCCCGCTTTATGGTGGCATCCGCAATCGCCCGCGCCGCTGGATATTTCGCGATGTTCTCCCGGGCCATCGCCACTTCGGCATCGGTCCACAGCATGCGCTGCGTCTTCAGGGGATACTGAGGCGCGCGGGAGATCGGCGGAAGGAGATCGGCGTGGGCGGGCAGAAGAGCCAGGATCGCCACACCGAGGATGGAGCAGGTCATTCGCACAAACATGAGAGAACTCCAGAGTAAACCGTGGAAAATGGAGCGGGCTCCTTCATTGTCGAAGAACCTTCACGGTCGGAACCCGCAGCCGGTATCATAGCCCTTCGCTGAGTGCGATGCCATTTCCGGTCCGGCGCTGTATCGCCCTTTATCAGAGTCTGCACGACAGGTCCGTAGGGCGCTTGCTGGCCGCGGATCACGGGCGGGTGATCGTGGGCCAACAACGCTACTTTGTGTCACCTCGCTTGTGGGCCTCGTCGGCCGTCCACTCCTCACACCGGGTTCGGGGACACATGGGGGTCCGGGCGGCGAGTGCGGCCCGCGCCAGCACCTGCGCCACGATGGGCGCGGTGATGCACAGAAAGAGAGCGATTAACACGGCGCGCGCGCGGATGGCGGGTTCATCGAAATGCAGGGTCAGCGCAAGCAGGCCCGAGATGACGCCAACGGTGCCCGCCTTCGCCGCCGCATGCATGCGGAGAAAAACGTCGGGCAGTCGGACGATGCCGATCGCGGCGACCAGTGTGAAGACGGCACCGACCCACAAGAGTCCTACGACCAGATGATCGGTCATTGCCCCGCCCTCCGTTGGATATACATGGCGAAGGCCAGGGTTCCTACAAAGCCGAGTAATGCGGCCACAATGGCCACGCTGAGGAAGTGGGACTCGCCCGTGGCGATAGCATCGACCACGATCATTCCGATGACGCAGGTCATGATAAAGTCGAGCGAGATCACGCGGTCCGCCAGTGTGGGCCCCTTGATAAGCCGTGCGAGCGCAAGGAGAAGTGCGACCCCATAGACAACCATGATGTACTTAATATGGGTTTCTATCATCTCGGGATCTCCTCAGGACAGCATCCTCAACAGGTGCGCTTCCAGGCCGCTCTTGAATTTCCGGCGCACTTCGTCCGCATTCTCCATATCCATCACGTGTACATAAAGGGTCTTGCCGTCGGCGCTGAGCTCGACGCTCATTGTTCCCGGCGTCAGCGTCATGGCATTCGCCAGCAAGGTCTGCTGGATCGTCGTTCGCGCCGACAGGGGCAGCGCCACAATGCCCGGTCGGATTGCGCGAAAAGGCCAGATGACCGCCCAGGCCACTTGAAGTGCTCCGACAAGCACCTCGCGCAGGAAATACAGCGCGAACACAAACACGTACCAGACCTTCTTGCGGTACTTCCCGCCGCGGCTGATCTCGGTCTGGACGCTCAGAATCGTGAAGCCCACCAGGAAGCCCAGAGCAAAGTTCTGGGTATTCACCGCCCCGGATGCGGCGCACCAGGTCAGGGCGAGGAGCAGATTCAGGAAGAGAGCCTTCATGGCGCAACTCCCAGCACCGCCGAAATATACGCCTGAGGGTCGAGAAGCTCTGCGGCGGCGGCGGTCGACACGGCGAGGAGCGGGGCGGCGGCGACGGAAAGGAGCACACTGAAGGCCGCCAACACCACGCCGGGTGCCAGTATACCCCAGGTTTGCACGCGCGAAAGTTGGCGCTCCGGCACGTGTGCATGGACTTCACGGGGGGCGGCCTTCCAAAAGGCCTCGTTCCAGATCTTCGTCATGGAATAGAGGGTGAGGATGCTGACCGCCAGCGATACAAAAACCGTGATATAGGCACCGCCCTCCAGACCCGCCTTCACGAGGGCATATTTGCCCACGAAGCCCGAAAAGGGCGGCAGGCCCGCCAGAGACAACGCTGGCACGGCGAATAAAAGGGCGAAGGCGGGTCGGGTCGCGGCGAAGGAGCCGAGCTGCTTCAAGTCCGAGGTCCCGCGAAGGTAGTGCATAAAGGCCCCCGAAACAAAGAGCGCCCCTTTGGCCGCCATGACGTGAACCATGAAGCAAATCGAGGCCGCCAGACTGCCGGCGGTGGCCAGCGCAACGCCAAAGATCAAGTAACCGATCTGGCTTACGATATGAAAAGAAAGGAGCTTTCGCAGGTTGTACTGTGCGACGGCCCCCAGCACCCCCGCCACCATCGTCAATGACGCCACGACCAGCACAAAGGGCTGAAACTGGGCGTGCTCGGCCGGGAACAACAGGGTGCTGGCGCGGATGAGTGCGTAGACGCCCACTTTTGTGAGGAGCGCAGAAAAGAGAGTCGTGACCACGTGAGGCGGCGTATGGTAGGAAGCGGGCAGCCAGGAAAATAGTGGAAAAACGCCCGCCTTGATCCCGAAAGCCACCAGGAGTAGCCCGTAGGATGCCTGCCTCACGGACCCGCTCTCAATCTCCGGAATGCGCGTGGCCAGATGGGCCATGTTCAGAGTGCCGGTATTGCCGTAGATGATCCCGACGGCGGAGAGAAAAACGACCGATCCCACAAGGTTCATCGTGACATACTTCACCGCACCGCCGAACTGTCGACGGGTACCGCCGAGAACGATGAGCACGAAGGACGCGATCAACAACACTTCAAACCATACGTATAGATTAAATAGATCTCCCGTAAGAAAGGCGCCGTTGACCCCGGCCAGCAGCACAAAGAAAAGAAAGTAGTACCCGTCCTTCAAGCGGCGCGTATCCATGGTGGCGTTGGAGAAAATCGCCATAAGCAAGGCGGTGATGCCCGTCATGAGCACCATGATGGCGGAGAGACCGTCGGCCACAAGAGAGATTCCGTAGGGTGCGGGCCAGGCCCCCGTGTGAGCCACTTGAATCCCACCCTGGACTTCCACTGCCAGGGCGATCACGGCGGCGAGCAAGGCGATCGTTCCCGCAAGGCCGATCCACCGGGTTGTGCGGGGCCACGCCGTCGCGGCGGCCGCGCAGAGCGCCCCCGCGGCCAGGGGAATCACAATTGGTAGAAACAACAGCAATGAAGAATCCTTCTACACGATGCGCGTAACTGGCTTGTCGGCCCTTTGTCGGATCAATGCACCGTGTCGCGCAATTGATCCGTGTCGTCGGAATCGATCATGTCATAGGCCCGGCGAAACAAGACCAGGGCGAAAGCCGAAACGCCGAAGCTGATCACGATGGCCGTTAGCACCAGGGCCTGAGGCAGCGGATCGGCGGAGTGTGCGGGCACGGCGGTCATACCCTCGGCCACGAGGGGCGCGGGGCCTCGCGCCACGCCGGCGGACACGAAGACAAGCAGATTGGCCGCATGTCCCAGCAGCATCAGCCCGAGAATGACCCGGAGAAAGCTTCGCCGAAGCAACAGATAAAATCCGCAGCCGAAGAGCACCGCGATCAGGACGACGATACTAAGTTGCATCGTAGTCCTCCAGCATGGCAAATACCATGGTCAGCACGACTCCCGCGACGACGAGATAGACGCCGACGTCGAACAGCAGGGGCGTGCCCAGTGTTATCTTGCCCAGATAGGGAATGTCGGGCGTACCCCAGACACCCGTCAAAAAGGGCTCTCCCTTCCACAATCCCGGCAGTCCGCTGATCAGCGCGACCAGTAGGCCCGAGGCCATGAGCGTGCGCGGCGAGAAACGCGCGGAGCGGCGCGCCGCATTCACATTGTAGGCCAGGGCATGCACGGTGAACGCGGTGGCCGCCACCAGCCCCCCCACGAAGCCGCCGCCGGGCTCGTTGTGCCCTCGCAGGAGCAGGAGCACTGAAATCAGCAGCATGACGGCCTTCAGCAGGGGCGTCCAATTTCGAAGGAGGGCGGAATTCATACGCGGGCCTTTCGCGCGCGGCGGCGGCGCATGAGCGCCTGGGCACCGAAGGCGGCAACAGCCAGCACCGTTATTTCACCCAGAGTATCGAGGGCACGAAAGTCCACCAGGATCACATTCACCACGTTGCGCCCGTGGGCCAGGAGCAGACTGTTCTCGCGATAGAAGTCGGAAACCGAACGAGCCTGCCCCGTTGCCAGAGTGAAATAAGCGAGCAGACCCATCAGGATGCCAGCCATCGCGGCGAGGGCCGCATCGCGGCGGCGAACCGAGACGGGCGCGAGGTTCTTAAAGCCCGGCATGGCCGCCGCAAGCAGGGCGAACAACACCACCGACAGGGATTCCACGATGATCTGGGTTTTCGCAAGATCGGGCGCACCATAAAAAACATAGAGCAGGGCCATGCCGTAGCCCACCACGCCGAGGCAGGCGAGGGCTCCAAAGCGGGACTCCACACGGGTGAGCGCGATGGCCGCGATGGCAATCATGCCGACGATGATCAGTTCGTGAACCCGCGCATCGGCCAGTAGGAAGGCGGGGGCGTGGCCTTCGTCCGGTAGTACGCTGCACGCCATGCCGATAACGCAGGCAATTACGACCAGCAGGTAGTAGCGGAGATAGCCGTGCTGAAGAAAGCTCGTTTGCACCCCTGAGAACCAGAGCATACCCGCCACCGCGCCATGATAGCCCCCTTCCGGCCCCAGGCGGTACAAGGGCGCGAGTCCGGATGCGGAACGCTGAAGAAGGCGCCTTAACAACACGGCAACCATACCCAGCACCAGGGTCGAGATACTGAGGAGCAGGGCGGTATTGAACCCGTGCCACAGCTTGAGTTTGATCTCCACCGTTGCTCCGATGACATCCGAGGCACCGGGACCGAGAATATGATGACTCAGCAGGGTCGGGTAGAGCCCGAAGGTCAGGCCGAGCGCGCCCAACACCATGGGACCCAGCCAGAGCGAAAAGGGAGCCTCGCCCGATACAGACGGATGCGCGCCGTGCCGTCGCCAGAAAGGCAGCACGCCGACGACGATGGCTACGTAGACATTGGCCGCGTTGGCCAACACGGCCGCGCCGACCAGCCACGGACCCGCCACGGGCGCATAGAGCAGGGCCTCATAGACCGATTCCTTGCCCACAAATCCCAGCAAGGGAGGCAGCCCCCCCATGGAGAGGCTGGCAATCAATGCCGCCAGGGCCGAAGCCGGCATCGCGCGGCCCAGCCCGCCCAGCTTCTCCACGTGGGCTTCGTGGGTCGCGTGGATCATTGTGCCCGCCGTCATGAACAAGGCCGCCTTATAGAACGCGTGCACAAAAAGGAAAACCTTGAAGGCTTTGATGGCCATCGGCGTACCCAGGCCGATACATAAAACGAGCGTGCCGAGCGCGGTAACAGTCGAATAGGCGAGCATGGGCTTCAAGGCCGTCTGCTGCATGGATAGCCACCCGCCCGCGAACATCGTCGCCGTGCCCAGACCCACCAGCAGCCAGAACCAGAGCTCCGTCCCCCCCAACGCCGGGCTGAGACGCGCAAGGAGGTAAACACCGGCTTTTACCATCGTGGAGCTGTGGAGATAAGCGCTCGCGGGCGTGGGAGCCGCCATCGCATTGGGAAGCCAGAAATGGAACGGAAACTGGGCCGATTTCGTTGCCGCGCCCGCGACTATCAGCAGGACGATCGCCACATAGTGGGGGTGCTCCGCGAGGCCCGGTGTTGCGATAATCTCGCCCAGCCGAAAGGTACCCGCCGCATTGCCGAGGAGAATCAGGCCCGCGAGAAGCGCCAGGGCGCCCGCACCCGTGGTAAGTAGCGCCTGCAAGGCCGCCTGTCGCGCGCTTTCTTTCTGATGCTCGAAGCCGATCAACAGGTAGGACGCGACACTGGTCATTTCCCAGAATAGGAAGAGTGCAATCACGTTGTCGGCGAATACCACGCCGAGCATGGCCGCCATGAAGAGAAAGAGAAAGGCCATGAAACGGCCCCGGCGGGGATCGCCCTCGAAATAGGAAGCCGCATAGACAACGATCAGGGCCCCAATCCCCGTAATCAGAAGGCCGAAAGCCAGACTGAGACTGTCCAGGCGCAGACTGAGCTCAAGCCCGGCCAGCGGGGCCCAGGGGAGCGACTGCACCCACCCCTCGTCCACGTGATCGACCAAGAAAAGCAGCCAGACGCAAAGACCCGCCGGAGCGAGGGCCATGACCCAGCCGAAGGTCCGGCCCGCCGGACGGGAAAAGGGAGCAGACACTACCGCAGCCACCAGTGGAATCAGAATTAACAGAAAGAGCATTAAATCAGTCAACAAATCAGGTTAGGCCCCCTGCTTTCCTTGCATTCGCGGATCACGCCAAATCGGGTCGAAGCCCAAATACCGGTTGAGCAGGCCACGACTTACTCTACAAATCCTGGGGGCGTTTTATTCTTGCTCACGCTGATTTGACGGATTCAGGTTGCCGTAGTCAATTTCGGACGCGATGTACGGCAACGGTCGCCTCCGGCTGCAGCCATTCCTCAGCGTGCCGGATCCATCTCCGTATGGAACGAGTTTTCGAGGGGCAAAATCGCTCCAGACCGATCGGCACACTCATACGCCCAAACCAGGACCGCCTGGATCGCCACCAGTAAAAGCAGCGCGAATCAGGTTGGTCACGTTGCATTACGCAAGCGGGCATCGGATAATGGCCTGGTAGACCAGCCAGGAGACCAATCCCAATGCCCCCGATCCGAGAGCTTAACCGCGCGGTCTTGTGTATCGCCTGCGTCACAACGGCGATCCAATCCATGCCCTCTTTCGCCGCACCCTATCCCAAGGTTAATCTTTCGGCAGGCTACGAGGTGGATCCCGCGTGGCCCAAGAAGCCCGCGTCTCTTCCGTGGGAGCAAATCGCGGGGGTAGCCGTGGATGGTCAGGGCCGTGTGTGGACCTTCAACCGCGCGGAACCACCGGTGCAGGTCTTTAGTGCGGCGGGCGATTTCTTGTTTTCCTGGGGCGAAGGCCTCTTCAGAGGACCCCACTACCTTCGGATCGATCGGGAGGGAAGGATCTGGACCGCGGACTACCAGCGGCACCTCGTGCGCAAGTTCGAGCAGGACGGCAAACTGCTCCTCACCATCGGAACACCCGACGAAGCAGGCGAGGATGAATCGCACCTCAGCGGGCCCACCGACATGGCGATATCGCCCGCCGGCGACGTTTTCATTTCGGACGGCTATGGCAACAATCGCATCGTCCACTTCGACAGGGATGGGAAATTCGTGAAGACGTGGGGAACCCTGGGCGTGGGGCCCGGCCAGCTCAGCCAGCCCCATGGCATTGCCATGGATTCCCAGGGCCTGCTGTATGTATGCGAGCGTAACAACGGCCGCATTCAAGTCTTCAACCAGGCGGGCGAATCCCTCGCACAGTGGCGCAATCTGATCAACCCCTGGGGCATCCACATAAACTCCCGCGACGAGATCTTCGTCTGCGGGAGCACCCCCGCCCGATGGACGGAGCGGGGCAATCTGGGCAACCCGCCCCACGATCAAATCCTGATGAAATTCGACACCACCGGGCGCGCCTTGGAACTCTGGGCCTTCCCCCTGGCAAAGGAGGGCGAATTGGTACCCGGTCACCTCGACTGGATGCACGGCATGGGCTTCGACGACGCAGGCAACGTCTATTTCGGCGACGTGGACGAAAACAGCCCCACCCACCGCGTGCAGAAATTTGTCCGGCTCGAAAAGGAGCAGTAAGAGAAAGCTCCCCTACGCGTCGATGGTGAGGATTTCCAAACTAAGTGCGGCGCTCATTACCCCCATGAGAAACATCCCCATCTGCGTTTCCTGAAGCATCGCGAGCGCCCCGCTGTCGATGACCAGATGATCCTGGAGGTGGGCCGGATTCCGCAAAATCGATTGCACCGTGTCCGGCGCGATATCGTGCGGCAAAAGCCCGAGAAACAGGCACGTAAAGATCGCGTGCGACGGCGTAACGGGCCCCGAGTAAAACAGAAACTGAATCAACTGATTCGAGGAAACGGCGTGTTGACTATTTCCGTCGCTCCACTGCCGCGTGGGGGCCTCGCATTGCTCGAAATAGAGCCCCTTCCGCTCGCGAATTGACGCCACGGTCGCACCGTCAATTCGTAACTCCCCGAACACGTTGCGAAGATAGACTCCGGCGACGGAATCCATGGACTCGGGCAACCGGGACATCAACCACTCCTCCTCCGCGCGGGCGATGGGGTAGTTGAGAAAGCCGCAGCAGCCGAAAGACGCCTGGCGGAAGTTGGCCGTGCACCCGTCGCACAACGGCGCATAGGGATCAAGGCTGCGCCCCGTTTCCAGCAGCGACGCCACCGTCACCTGCTCCGCCACCGGGCCACTGGGGTACTGCACCACCCGCGTGATGGTGGCCGTCATCGGGTCCTGCCCGCCATCGCGGATGCGTTGTACCAGCAACGCCGCCTGGCCCCGCGCCTTGATGCGGGACACCAGCACATCCACGCCCAGCTCCCGCTTTACCTTGCAATTGCGGCTCTGTACATAATCCACGCCCACGATGGTCAGCTCCTTCGATTGATTCCGCCGCCATCATGGCAGAACGAGCGAAGGGCGTCAACCGAAACGTCGCGGAAAGTCCTTGTGGCGCGGAGTGCACCGCCGTGCCGAATGCTACCTCGCCGCGCCGCCCGTGGCCGCGGGTTCGTCCCCGGACGCCGGCTCGGGAAACACCGCGTTCATCTCTTCGAGCATCTTCATGGATTCACGGTGGATCGTGGGGGCCACGTCCGGTCCGCCGGAGTTCTCCTCGCCGTACTGGGCTTCGCCATCGTAGATAAAGGGCGCCTTCACGTCCCATTGAGACTTGGGCACCATATAGCCGATCTGATCATTGGCCAGGCCGATGACCAGGGCCATGCGGGCCTTGCGCTCCATTTCATCGCGCAGCGGCGGCACTTCCACCGGCTCGATCTCATAATCGCGCCCCGGCAGGGCTTCCACGCCCCCTTCCACGATCTCGGGATAGATTTCGCCGGGCACGCTCAGCAGCAGCACGCCGCCAATGCGGATCACATTCAGCTCGGTGCGCGCCCCTTGAAAGAGTTTGTAGCCGTCGTGGATAAGGCCCATCATCATGGCGTATTTGTACATCCCCGTGACCGGCACCCGGATCGTCCGCGCGGAAACGGCCAGGCGCGGATTTTCGTTCTTCCAGACGCGGTCGCTGCGCAATGCGTTGCACGCCACAATCGCTAGATTCTCGCCCAGCGCCTGGGCCTTCTCAAAGCTCGCCTCGCTGAAACTCCGCTGCCCGTCGCGGTGGGGTACGGTGGTGTGGAGCTGCGTCATCAGACCGCCCACCTGCCCCTGAAAAAAGAGGCACATCCCGCCAAAGCCCTCCACGCCGTTGGGCGCGGGCACGCCCTTCTCCACACCCTCCCGCAGCCAGTGGGGAAAGTCGGAGGTGATCATGCCGTTCTTGCCGCCCAGCGCCTCGGGGTGGTTCCCCCAGTTCACAAACGTCGCGATCGTGTCCTCGCTGTCCTTCTTCGTGAAGCGCATGAGGTACATCGTGTTGTCCATCACCACCGGCTTCCGGGAATCGTCCACAAAGCCCTCCGGGGCGATCTCCACCGTGGTGCACTCCATCTCCGCCGGGCGCATCGACAGCACCGCGCGCTCCACCGCCGCGCGGGTCTTCTCCCGGACCATGTCCATGTAGCGCTCGTCGTAGCCGAAGATGGGCGTGGGGCCGCTCCAGATCTTCATCGTGTCGGGCGTCTCATGGGTGTGGCTGCTGGAAAACAAGATATGGTCGATACCCAGGTCCTTGCTCACCGACTCGCGCACCGCAATGAAATCGTTCTGGAAAATGCCGACGCTGTCAATGGTAACCAGCACCAGCGTTACGCCGTTGTTGCGCAAGGCAATGGCCCGGGTCCACGGCGTGTCGTTGATCCCCTTCGCCGGTCGGTTTGAACTGAATCCCGCCATCCAAACGGCGTCAAACTCGCCGTTCCCGTTGCGGTCCGTAAAGGTATCCGTCCCCTCGTCGTATTTGCTGTTTTCGTTCACGTCCACCCAGTCGTCGTACAGGGCGAAATCCGGACTGATTTCCTCCATCCCCACCCCCACCTGAAGTCCCTCGGGCGCGACCGCCACTTGCGTATGGTCCGGCACCTGCAGATTCAACTCATAGTCGGGATACTGCCCCTTGAGGCGACCGCGAAACCAGACAGCGCCCACCAGAATAAGGATCATGCAGGCGCTGAATATCTTATGCTCTCGAATGAATGACATGGGGTACTCCTGAAAGACGTCAATACGACCTCCATCATAGCAGGCCGGGGAGTCCCGATCCCATGGGGGCATCAGCCCCCTTGTCGTCAGTGGACACGACTATGCGAAAAAGTGGCACACAAAACCCTTGCATAGCTATCAGCCTTATGTTATACTTACTAAACATTATTCTGCACCGCCTCTCATTAATTCAGCCAGTCGTGGGAATGGCTTCCGGCGTATACAGCAGTTCTAACCCAACGCGGCAACGCCGCCGGTACACCATCTTTAATCCATTCAATTGAAAGGACTTAAATCATGAAGAAACGTGGCTTCACCCTCATCGAACTCCTCGTCGTTATCGCCATCATCGGCATCCTCGCCGCCATCCTGCTTCCTGCCCTGGCCCGCGCACGGGAGGCCGCACGGCGCGCTTCCTGCCAGAACAACCTCAAGCAGTTGGGCGTCATCTTCAAAATGTACGCCAACGAATCCGACGGCGAGAAGTTCCCCCGCCGCAAGACCTTCAACTGCAACGGGACCCTCAGCGACACCATGATCTTCGACGGCACCCAGCTCATGCCCGAATACCTGACCGACGCGCAGGTCGTCTTCTGCCCGTCCTGGGGCAAGGATGTGGACGCCGTGGATCGCTACGACGCCGATGGCAACGGTCGCGTGGATCCCTGCGAGTTCGCCAAGGAGCCCTATGATTATATTGGCTGGCTCTTCACGGAGGACGTGAACCTCCTCGGCCCCCTGGTCGGCACGGTGGGCTCGGACGTGGGCGGTCGTTTCTCGGAAGCCGAAATCAATTCGAGCACCCCCCTGGGCGCGCTGGCCCAGGCCAACGTCACTACGCTCGGAGCCCAGAGCGACAACGACTTCACCGTTCCCGCCGCCTATGCCGGCACCCAGGCCGGGGGCAGCAACGTGATGCTCCGTCTCCGCGAGGGCGTCGAACGCTTCCTCATTACCGATATCAACAATCCCGGCGGCAGCGCGAAGGCCCAGAGCAATGTGGCCGTCATGTGGGACCACGTCACCACCAACACCATCGACTTCAACCACATCCCCGGCGGTGGCAACGTGCTTTACCTGGATGGACACGTCAACTTCCTCAAGTACCCGGATGAGAAGTTCCCCATGACCGAGGACAGCGCCCGTACCTTTGGCCGCTACAATCGCCCCTTCAACGGCGTGTAAACCCCCCACCCCTTCCCGAGTACAGCGCGGCCCGGATGGCGACAACCATCCGGGCCGATTCTATTTGGATCGACACGTTGCGAATCCGGCGCTACGCCTTCCAGCGACCCAGCGCGCCCATGGCCGCGAGCGTCAGGAGCGCCAGCCCCGATACTAAAATGTTTCCCGAGGACTTCTCGATGGACTGGGCCTCGAAGACGCAACCGGAGCTTCCAGCGCCGCGCGGCGAGCCATTGCGCGAATAAAAGTCACTCCCGTCATCCGGCGGTGTGGCCAGGGTCAGGAAGCCGCCCGCCAGTGCGAAGAACTCACGGAAGGATGAATACTGATCCAGTCGCGCGTTCGAAATACCACAGGCCTGAAAATTGCCGTTGCTGAGCATGCCGAAGACCCGGAAGTTCGCATCGTCGAACATGACGGGCGAACCGGAAGAACCGCCCTCGGTGAGCCCTTCATCCCACGACAGCGTGGTCTGCAAGTCGCCAAAACGGGTGTCCAGATTGATCTCGTTTACGCGGCCTATACTCTCTTTCATTGCCGTGCCGTCGGGATGGTGAAGGCCCACCGCGCCATCGCCGATGCGGGGCGCACGCGTGTCCCAGCCGAGATAGGCGCGACCGCGCGTGCCCACGGGCACCGTGTCCAGCCGCAGGAGCATGCCATCCAGCGCCGTGCTGTTGCGCAGGAAAGCCGTGCCCGTGCTGCGGGGCAATCCCGCGATCGTACCCGCACTCGGTTCGGTCCCGGGGCAGCCGTTCGTGCGCAGGTCCCAGATCACCTCTACGCCATCCGCAAAGATGGTGTCGCTCGTGCCCTGAAAGCAGTGATCCGCCGTCAGGAAGAGCCCTTCGGCCACATCCGTCGCCGCGTTATTCAGCAGGGCGCCGGAACAGAGAAAGGAGGTGCCGTCTTCGTCCGTAACGGTCATGCGCCCGATACCCGCGCTCACCTCCTGAAGGGACGTGTTGTCGGTGCAGTCCGCCGAAAGGGGACAATCCAGTTGCTTCGTTGCCGGGCTGCTGAAATAGTGGGAAAGCATCTCCAGCGTAATGTCCGGCATGATCTTCCGGGGTGAGCGAAGCTCCACGATCACCGTGTCGCCCATCGTCGTGGGCAACCAACGGCCGTTGCTGCTCGTGTTGGCCAGCGTGAAGGGGCCAAAGGCGTGGGGCGCCGAGAGGTCCACCAGCCAAACCTCGTCGTCCGGGTGAAGGCGGGCCAGGTTGACCCGGAGCCGGAGTGCGGAGGCATCCACCGAGGTGATGGAGGACCGCCAGATATTCAGGCCATCCTGCGCGACCTGAGCCTCGAAAAGGTCCGCGGAGGCCCAGCCGAGTATCGCGCCCGAGCCGACCTGAAGCGCGGGCGTTTCCACGGCCGACTTCAGTGCTTCGGTTTGTCCCGCGAAGTCATCGATCTGGTATTGGGGCACCAAGTCGGCATTCCACGCGGCGGCGGCCCCGGCCGCCACGGCATCGGACTCGCCATCGGACAGGGCCTTCGCGGGCGGAATAAACCGGTAGTCGGCAAACTCCGCGACCGCACTCAGCGCCAGGGCGCACAAAGCCGCCCCGATTAATAATCGATGCATACGATATCTTCTCCTTGCGGGCCACGCGGGCCCCGCGCTTCTATCGGATCGCTTCCGGCGCCAGCCGGTCCAGCGGAATCCGGGTTACCACAATTTCTTCATAGGCGCTTTGCGTGCCCCGCTCATAGACGCAGGCCACCGTCGTTTCATTCAAGAAAGCAAGATCGGAGTAGGCGCTCGGCCCGGCGTACAGCTCAACCGCATTGGGCCACGTCGCACCGCCATCGCCGCTCGCGCGCACGGTCATCTTCTCCCGACTCGCACTGGCCGGATTGGAGAACAGTAACAGAGGACGAACGCCGTCGCTCAATGCGCTCGCCTGGCAAACCGGCTCGACCAGCGCGGGATCGCTCCGATCCGCCGACCATGTTAGTCCGCCATCCTCACTGTAGGATACACGACGTCGATTCTCCCCGGTATAACTCCGCATGTTCTGGTAAACGCGCCCATCCGGCAATTCGGCGACTGTAGACTCGTTGGTAAAGCCCTCGTGTATGCCGCCGATGGCCCAGGTCGTGCCCCCGTCATCGCTGAAGATAACATGGGAGTGCCACCCGGTAAATTCTGGCCCCAGCGAGTGGTTGGCGGGCACCAGCAATCGGCCCGACTTCAGTTGAATCGCGTGGCACGGCCCCGTGGCGTACCACCGCCATTCCGGTTTGCTCGCCGTCGCGCTGATCTCCACCGGCGCGCTCCAGGTCGCGCCCTCGTCGCGGCTGTCCATCACCCAGACCGTCCTGGGCGGATCCTCCCCGGTAAGGATTCGATTTTCCCTCGCGGAAGCAAGATTCTTCGTCCACACCAGCACCAGCTTCCCCGATCGCCCGTCGTACACCGGCGCGGGATTCCCGCAGGTAAAACCGGCGTCATGCGCCACGACGGCAAGGGGCGACCACGTGACGCCCTCATCCACGCTGTATTTCATCACCAGATCGATCTCACCGGAATCGCTGCGATCATTCAGACGCCCCTCGCAAAAGGCAATAAGCCGGCCCGGTGTGCGAATGAGGGCGGGAATGCGGAAAGTGTGGTAACCCTCCGTACCCGATCTGAACACGGTCGTGGCGGCCAACTCCTCCGCCGGACAGCACGCGGCCCAAAGGGCCAGGCTGGTCAAGGCGAGGCACTGAATAAACTGAACTGTCGTTTTCTTGAACGCCACAGCAATCCCCTTTTGCCTTGCAACTAATTTTTTGAATACTACCATGAAATGGGGTGTTCCGTTTCTATTCCAATCGGGGCCCAACAAGGCTTCCACATCGGAAACACATAAGTTGGCTATGACGCTCAAAGAGAGATCGAACCGCAAATTAACGCAAATTAGCGCACATTCTTCCTCGGGTCGAGAATAGTTGGTTTTATCCGGGGTGTACAGGGCTTAGACTATGCTGATTTGAGCATTGCTTACTTCCGTGCCCTTCCGTGGTCAGTGTTTTTTTGACCACGGAAAACACGGAATTCCACGGAACGAACATGTTAAGCGCCGCTTTTTAAAGCCCGGTGCACGATACGCAACCAAATATCCGCGTTCATTCGCGGTTCAGATCTCTTTCGTTTCCCTCTTCAACAATTTGCGAAAATTCGCGTGAATTTGCGGTTCCACTTTCTCAGATCTCGCCAAGCGGCGGCTTCAGGCTCCTCGTGGTTAGAAATCTCGGATCCGTCCTATTCGCCCGACTGCTTCAAGCGCTTGTTGAGCGCCTGACGCGAAATACCCAGCATCTCGGCGGCTATCGCCTGATTGCCATCGGCCCGTCGCAGCGCTTCTTCAATGAGCAATTCCGTGTTTTCTTTCATGGTGGGCAGGACCTCCCCAAACGTTACACCCGCGCCGGGACGCGGCGCCGGATCCTGCAACGGCGCAAACTGTTGCAGGTGCTCCTTGAAGCGCGCCATGGAAAGAATGCCGCCGGGGTGATGGGTCACGGCGTCCACCACCATGGAGCGCAACTCCCGCACATTCCCCGGAAAGTGATAGGTCTTCAGCAGGGCGGTGAGCTCCCGGGGGGCCGAGGGACGCTTCTTCTGCAGCATGCCGGCCGCTTCGTCGAGAAACAGTTCCAACAGCGGCGCGATGTCTTCCCGCCGTTCGCGCAGCGGCGGAACAACCACCCGATGGGTCTGGAGCCGGAAATAGAGATCCTTGCGAAATGTCCCGGAATCACTCAGCGTCTTCAGATCGCGATTCGTCGCCGCCACGATGCGCGCGTCCGATTTTCGGGCCACATCCGATCCCAGCGGATAGTATTCCCCTTCCTGAAGCAGCCGAAGCAATTTGATTTGCCCCGAGCTGTCCAGATCACCGATCTCGTCCAGAAAGAGCGTGCCGCCGGCCGCCTGCTCGATGAGGCCGGGCCGGGCCGAATCCGCGCCGGTGAAGGCGCCTTTCACATGGCCAAAGAGCGTATCGGAAAAGGCCTGATCTTCAAGACCCGCCGCATTCACCGGAACGAAGCGCCCACCCCGGCCGCTGACGCGGTGAACGGCCTGCGCAAAGAGTTCCTTGCCCACGCCCGTTTCCCCGGCAATCAATACGGCCATGGGCGATGCGGACACGGCCTCCAGATACTTGAAGATACCCCAGACCCGCTGGGACGCCGTCACAATGCCCTCGAAGGCTTCGGGGTGGGCCAGGGCGTCGTCCAGCACGCTTTCTTTCAGGCGCAAGTTCTCGCGCCGGAGCTGCTGGAGCTCCAGGGCCCGTTTCACCCCGCTGACAAGCCGCTCGGTCTCCGTGGTCTTCACATAGTAATCAAAGGCGCCCTCGCGCATGCACGCGACAGCCGAACCCACATCGTTGACGCCCGTAAGCATCACCACAGGAACCTCGGGGCACGCCTCGGCGAGTTCCCGGAGTACCTCCACCCCGGAAAGGTGCGGCATTGTGAGATCGAGGATCACCAGGGCTGCGGAAAGCTCCACCGCCCGGGCACGCCCCTCCCGGCTGTCGGAGCAGGTGTGGACATTGGAAATACCGGCCGCGCGAAGGGTCATGCTGAAACTGCGCAGCCAAGCCTCCTCGTCGTCAATCAGCAATACGGGTTCCGCCAGGTGTCGCGCCGCGGTCAATTTCGTTCTCCCCTGCCGCCCGTTGGCAGCAAGATGCGTGCGGTCGTTCCCGCACCCTGTTTCGATTCAAAAACAAGCTCGCCGCCATGCTCCTCGATGATTCCGGCCGAGATGGAGAGTCCAAGACCGGTGCCGCCCGCGGTGCGCCGGGTCGTAAAGAAGGGATCGGTAATGCGCGGCATATCCTCTTCCGCGATACCCCGGCCCGTGTCGGCCACCTCGATGGCCACGCGGCCATCACTGCCGGTGCCCGTGGAAATGCGAATCCCGCCCTCGGGCGAATCAAGGGCGTCGCAACTGTTCAGCAGCAGATTGATCACCACCTGCTCCAGACGCCGTCCGTTTCCATACACACTCGGCAGGTCCCGCGCCAGGACAACACTCAGATGGCGTGTGGCCTTTTTCAGGTGGCTGGATACCAGATTGACCGACGACTGGACCACCTGGTTCACGTCGACGGGATCGTCCAACCGCTCTTCCGACTGGCGGGAGAAGCCCTTGAGGTCATCCACAATCGCCTTGATCCGTTCCGAGCCCGCGGCGGCATCGGCCAGCATCAGGGGAAGCTGATCGCGCAGTTCGGAATAGTTCATGGGCCCGAGACTGAAATCGCCGTGTTCCCTGTAGTACGTGTCCAGCACGGGGAGGGCCTTCTCCCATACTTCGGCAAGCAGCCCGAGATTCAAGGCGATCAAGCCGTTGGGATTGTTTATTTCGTGGGCCACACCGGAGACCAGAATCCCGAGAGACACCATCTTGTCGGCCTGGCGCAGTTGCTGCTCCCGCAGCGAGGCCTGGCGCTGGGCCTCTTCGCGCGCCCGGATCTCGCCCTGCAACTGCCGCACCGAAGCCTCCAACTGGGCGGTCCGCTCGCGCACCGAAGAGTCCAGCGTGTCAATCTGGCGTTTCAGACTCAGGCGCATCGTGTCCAGGCCCGCGGCGAGGCGGCGCGTCTCCACGCCGGCGACCCGGGGCGGCGACCGATCCAGATCGCCCTCGGCAATCTGCTGCGCCGTGGCGGCCAGGGCCGTCAGGGGCCGGCTGATATTGCGGCTGAGAATCAGCGCCAGCACGAAGATGCCCGCCGCCGCCGCCGCGCAGGTGGCCAACGTGAAGGCCGTCAACTGCCGCGCCGGCTGAAGTACCAGCGCCTCCGGCGCGATCGCCACGCCGTCCAGCACCATGCCCGACAGAATTCCGCGAACCTTCACCGCCGCCAGGACCTGCCGCGAGCCGTCGAGAGTGCCGTCCGAAAGGGCGTGGGCACGCCCGCCATTCGCGGACACCTGGCGCGCCAGCGCGGGATACTCCGCCGCCAGCAATTCAAATATCGAATCGTTGTCCTCCAGCGCGGCCACAAAGGATGCCTGCTCGTCGGCAAGATAGAGTCGGATCCCCCGTTCGACCGCGGACCGGCTTTGGCGAACACTGCGGCTACTGGCCTTGTCCCAGTTGAAGGAGCCCACAATAGTGCCTATCACCGTCTCGCCGTCGAAATCCCCCAGGATCGGGCTGGCCATGATGATTTCCCGGACCGGCTCCCCGTCGGGCAGGATCGACGGCTCGATCTCGCCTATGAAGGGGTGTTCTCTCGAAGCCCGCCGCAGTGGCTCATAGCCGCTCATCGTGGTGTCGATCCGAGTGTAGTTGCTCGACGCCACGATTCTGCCGGCCAGATCCGTGCACCAGATCTCGGAGAAATCGCTTCGCTGCTGCTGGTCCGCCAGCAACTCCGCCAGTTTCAGATTCTGGTCGTCTCCCATGAATACGCCGACCTGCAGCATGTCGAGCTCGGACCAGGAAACCAACTCCTTTACCGCGTCATCCACGGCGACCACGACCGACTGGGCCAGGGTCTCGGCACTGGCCTCCAGCGAATCGCCCGCCACGGCCAGCAAAGACTCCTGACTGGTGCGATTGGTGACGTAGGTAACCAGAAGCAGCGGGGCAAGTGCCGTGGCCAGGAGGCTGAGCAGCACTTTCGCAAACATGTTCATTTGGGGGCTTCCGCCCCGTCCCGCGCCGGGGTGGGTCCTTCTTCGGCCGCAGGCCCGTTTTCGCGGCGCTCCTGCGGCTCTTCCGGCGCCTCGGGAGCCAGCAGTTCCGGGGCATCGGTGATGGCCAGCACCCGCACCGTGTCGTCCACCTCGGACTCATAAATATAAGCCACGGCCCCTTTGAGTTTTCGCACGTATTTCTTCACCGTCTCGCTGCCGTCCAGCGCGATCGGCGGGCGGGCATTGCCCGTCATCGTCTGCTGGATCCAGTAGCGCTTCCACTCGTCGGGCGTCTGCTCCAGCACAATCCGCCCGAATGCCGTGCGAATGTCGCCGCCCGCCTGATCGATCGGAATGCAGTGCTCGCCGTCTTCCCACTCCGTTTGGGTCTTCCGGAACATGCGCGCAAGTTCGGTCCGGGTGATCGAGGCCGTCTCATTCTCCACATGGGTCACCACGGCGATGCGCGGAGCGGGCTCGGGCCCCTCCTCGGGTGCGGCGGCAATGGCCGAAGTCAGCAGGCCGGCCAGGAGCCAGACTGCCGCCATCGCGTTCCATCGCCGTTTCGGATGTTTCATGGAAACCATGCTTGCTTCTGTTGCTTTCGCCTCGGCCCCATCAGAAATTGAACACGACCGATGCCGCCACGCCGTCATAGGAGTCGCGCGGGTGCTCGGGCTCGCTGTGGAACAACTCCAGCTTGAGCGACACATTGGGCCGGGGCCGGAAATTCGCACCCACGGTGTGACGCGTTTCGTCCCGTGGCGTGGGAATCCCATCGTTAAAGTCGAGATAGTCATAGCGATAGAAGCCGTGCCACTTGTCCGACAGGCGGTAGGCCGCTTGAAGGTACGCGCCGACCGTATCCCCCTCTTCCTGATCCAGTCTGGACCGGAGACTGTTGTCGACGCGCGGCAAGCTGCCCCGGGCAAACTCGGCCAGAATCTCAAGCCGGCCCAGGCGGATCTGGGAGTCCAGACCGAAAATCAACTCGCCCTGATCCAGGTCGTTCTCGCTGACCAATGTTGACAAGGAGAAATCTAAAGTGTCGAGCCACGCGGGCCCGTCCCGGCCCGCCAGGCGAAAGGTGAGCCGCCCGCCCGCCGCCGGATTATCGTTCTGCTCCAGTTCCATCAACGCCGTGTTGGCCCCGCCGCCCGCAAAAAATGCGTAGCTCAGACCCCGATCGTTGGCATTCCACCAGTCGCCCGAGGCCTGAAGGGCCACTATACTCTTCGGAAACACGTTGCCCGACATCAGAGGCGCCAGCGTGGACATGGTCAGATTGGGGTAGTGATTCGACTGCCAGTATTGGGGAAGCAGCAACTTGCCCCCACGAAGGCGAAACCGATCCGAATCTCGAAATTCGACCCAACCCGTTTCCATCTCGACTTCTATCGACTTGCCCCCCCGATCCGTCAAATAGACATCGCCGTCAATTCGGTCAAACTCAATCTCGGAAAAAGCCGTCCATTTTTCGTCTTTGGTCGTAGCCCGAACAAATACGCTGAGCTCGTTCTGGATAAAGGAACCGCCCTGCTCGCTCGAATCGCCGCCATACTGAAGATCGGCATAACCGTGGACCGAAAGCTGTCGCTCCCCGCCCGGCGATTCCAGCGCCAGCGCGTCCAGGTCTTCTTCTTCGCCGGCCCAGACCCGAAACGGCACGCCCCCCAAGGCCATGAACCCCGCCAGCGACACCACAACCGGGATCATGTTAAAGCGCATGCGGAATGTTTCTCTCGTCAACTTCATCGGCAGGGGCTCGAAAAGGGGCTACAGGCCACCAGAGGCCTTCGGGCGAGATCTTGACAGGTCCGGCGCGGAATCGCAAACTGACGTTGGTACTTTAATTCGACACCGGATTGCCCTCCAAACCTAACAGGCGCGGCGGCTGCGCCGGGCGGCGTTGGATAGATCTGCTTCGTGAGGCAACGAAGGCATTTCGAGTAGATTTATTGTGAGGCAATTCGGCGGCTTGCGCGGCCACGGCGCGGCACCGTACCATAATTCCGGTCGGGAAGTGAGTCTCCGACCGCGAAAGGGCCCACGCCATGAACCAGACCCCCCGCAAGTATCAGAAGCACCTTTCCCGGCGCGCGTTTATCGGCGCCGTTGCCTCCCTGCCCCTGTTGGCCCGCGCGCAGGAGTCCGCGCCCGCGCCCGATGTGACCACCGCGCCGGTGCGCGCCGACTGGCCCTGCTTCCTCGGACCGAACCGCAATGGAATCTCTGCGGAAACCGGCCTGCTCAAGACCTGGCCCGCCGATGGCCCGCCCCTCCTCTGGGAGCGCACCGTGGGCGAAGGCTACGGCGCGCCCGTCGTGGCCAGGGGCCGCTTGCTCACCTTCCACCGTATCGGCGATGAAGAAATAATCGAGTGCGTCAACGCCCTCAAGGGCGACGAAGTACACTGGAAGTACGCCTACCCGACCCAGTACGTGGACACCTACGGTTACAATGGCGGACCCCGCTCTTCCCCCACCATCCATGGCGATCACGTCTTCACCTACGGGGCCGAGGGCGTGGTCACCTGCCTGAAGTTCGACTCCGGCGAACTCGTTTGGCAGCGCCCGGTCAATAAGGAATTCAACGTGCCCCAGGGCTTCTTCGGCGCGGGCACCGCGCCCGTCATCGAGGAAAACCTGCTCCTGCTGAATATCGGCGGGCCCAGCGGCGCGGGCGTCGTGGCCTTTGACACCGCCACCGGCGCAACCGTGTGGCAGGCGAGCGACGATCAAGCCAGTTATTCCACACCCATCGTGGCCACGGTCCATGGCGAGCGCCTCGCCATATTCCACACCGCCGACGGTCTCCTCGTGCTCGAAGCCAAGACCGGTGCGAAGCGCTTCAGCTATCCCTTCCGCTCCGAGACCTATGAATCCGCCATCGCCGCCACGCCCGTGCTGGTGGACAACATCGTCTTCCTCTCCGCCACCTACAACGTCGGCGCCGTTGCCCTGAAGCTCGACCCGGCGGGACTCAAAGAAGTCTGGCGAGACCAGCTCGCCATGCAGAACCATTGGGCCACCAGCCTCTACCTCGATGGTTTTCTCTACGGCATGGATGGTCGCCACGAACGGGGCTCCAACCTGCGTTGCATTGAATTTGCCACGGGAAAAGTCCGCTGGACGGCCGACGAAGGCCTGGGCCGCGCGTCGTTCATCCTGGCGGAAGGTCACCTCATCGGCGTGAGCGAACGCGGCGACATCGCCCTCATCGAGGCCAGCCCCGAAGGCTACAAGGAGATCGCCCGCGCCCGCGCCCTTCGCTACCCCGTGTGGACACCGCCCATCCTGGCCCAGGGCCTCCTCTACGTTCGCAACGAGCGCACCTACCGCAGCATTAAATGCCTCGATTTAAGGGCCTGACGGGACCGCCGCACCGGGACCGTCCCGAACGAAAAGGCACTCAAATTAGGCAGCGATACGACGAACAAATCCCATAAACGTGCCGTAACAAAGCCCACCAGGCGTTCGGGGCCGTCCCGCGCTTTTGAAAACGGGGGACAGTCCCGCACGCCTGGCAACCGTTCCTCAAGCAAGTCGAACGAGATAGCCTTGGGACGCCACACCCGTTTCAAGTGGCCTTGCGTGCAGGACAGTCCCCAAAGCAAAGGGCGAGGCGGTGTCACTGACACCCACCTCGCCCTGCGAATGCTGCAATGATTACTCCGGCAACTCCTTGCCCTTGGTCTCCGGGGCAAAGGCCAGGATTATCAGGCCGATGATAAACACCGACGAGAGCATGGTGGCGCCCCAGGCGAAACCGTAGGGCTTGCTCAGGAAGGCCAGGGCGGAAGGACCGGCGATGGCGATGTAACGCGCCACGTTGTAGCACACGCCCGTGCCCGTGGCGCGCAGGCGCGTCGGGAAGAGTTCCGGGAAGTACACCGCGTATCCGCCGAAGAGCGACGTCAGGAAGAAGCCCATGATCGGATAGAGAATCAGGGCGATGGTGAAGGAGGTGGTGAAGTGGAAGGTGATCGGAACGATGATCGCGCTGCAAATCAGGGCCACCGCAAAGGCCGGTTTGCGGCCCGTGCGCTGGGCCAGCCAGCCCCACGCCAGCACGCCGAAGAACGCGCCGAAATTCTGCATGATGACGGCGATACTCGCCTTCTGGTTCGCATCTTTTGCGAGATCTTCTTTCGAGCGGCCCTCGGGATTGTCGCTCAGGCCGTCAAAGCGCGCCTGATCGCGCTCGCTGAGCGTCGCGCGGAATGCCTCCACTTCGGCGGCGTTGTTCTGGTCGCCGTTGAACACAACGCCGTCACCCGTGGGATCGGCGGTGGCGCCGCGCATCAGGTCGGGCGAAAAGGTGCCAATACCCCAGAAACCGATAACGCCCACCGCCGCCAGGCCCACGGCGCACAAGGTCCGGCGCCGCAATGCGGGCGAGAGCAACTCGGTGATCACACCCAGCTTGATGTCCCCCTTCTTCGCGTCTTCCTGCGCCTCCTTCCACTTTTCCGGTTCCTCGATGAACATGCGGATGACAAACACTAGAACGGCCGGGATGAACCCGATGGCGAAGATCCAGCGCCATGCGGATTCCGGCGGCACATAGGAGAACACGCTCAGGCTGATGAAACCCGCCGCCATATTGCCCAGCGAGGACGCCGCCTGCATGATCGCCAGCGCCGTGGCCCGCGCGTGCTGCGGGAACACCTCCGCGATCAGGGCCGCGCCCGCCGCAAATTCGCCGCCGATACCCAGGCCCGTGAGGAAGCGGAACAGGGCAAACATCTCCCAGTTCTGCGCCAGGCCGCTCAGACCCGTGAAAACGGCATACATGCCCACCGTAATCGCCATGCAGCGCGTCCGGCCCCAGCGATCACCCACGATGCCGAAAAACAGGCCGCCCGTCGCCCAGCCAAAAAGGAAAATGCCCTGCACCAGCGTCGAGTAGTAACGCACGTCATCGGGGGCCGTGGACAACTCCGCGTTTCGGAGCAACTCGGTTATGGCGGGTTGCCGCGCCATAACGTACAGCCATTGGTCCATCGTGTCGAAGAGCCAGCCGAGACAGGCCACGACAAGTACGAGATAGTGGTAGGGCTTCAGGCCCTCGCGCCAGGAATTCGATCCCTGGCCTGGCATGGTGGTCGTCATCAATTTTTTCCCTGCGGTTAAGATAGGATGAAGCTGGGGTTTGCCAGGGGGCAACGCCATCACCGAAGGAATGACCGGCCTCGCGCGCTCCAATCGCGCAAGGACCATCCCCAATGAATACACAATGTCGAGGGGGGTGGGGACACAGATATGCGGAGCGGATCCACGCGGGCCACCACCGCCGAAAGTGTATAGAAGCATGAAATCGATGTCAATCCAACGCCTTTCGCACTATTCTTTTCGCAGGCGTCGACCAACGCTTGGATCGTCCGGGCGCGCCATGGCACCATGGAAGCTCCCCGGAAGGAGTTTGGAATGAAAAAGAAGAAAAGGAAGCGCGATGGGCGGCAGGGCCGCTACACCGATAAGGCTGGCCTTTCCCCCGGCACACCGGTATTCATCGGCGAACAGAAGCTCGACTATACCCGCATGGACGTACTCCGATTCTGCGGGGATTTCGCCGTGGAGACCAACGATGCACGGGTGGGCGACTGCGCCCTCGCCCGGGAACAGCCGGGTGTCACCTGGGTCAATGTCGTGGGTATTCACGATGTGAACAAGATCGCGGCGCTGGGTGAACATTTTGGGATCCACCCCCTGACCCAGGAAGATATTGTGAACACCGCCCAGCGGCCCAAATCCGAGGAGTTCGAGGGCTACATCTTCATCGTGATGAAGACCTTGACCTTCGATGACGTGCAGAAGGATATCGACATCGATACCATCAGCATCATTCTCGGCAGGGGCTTCGTCATCTCTTTCCAGGAGCGGGACAGCAATGTCTTCTTTCCCGTCGTAGACCGGATCCGCAACGCCAAGGGACGCGTCAGGAAACTCGACGCGGACTACCTGGCCTACGCCCTGATGGACGCGGTCGTGGATGAATATTTCGTCGCCCTCGAACGCCTCGGCGACTACATAGAAACCATTGAAGACGCCATCGTGGCCAACCCGGAACCCGCGCACATGCACGAGCTGCACCGCCTCAAGCGCGAAGTGCTCTTTGTCCGCAAGTCGGTCTGGCCACTGCGCGAAGAAATCGGCTCCATACTCAAGACGGAATCAACGCTGATCCAGGAGGGCACGGGCGTCTTCCTGCGCGATCTCTACGATCACACCATCCGCGTCATCGACATCGTGGAAACAAGCCGCGATATCCTCAGCAGCATGCACGACACCTACCTCTCCAGCGTGAGCAACCGCATGAACGAAGTCATGAAGGTGCTCACGATCATCGCCACCATCTTCATCCCCCTCACCTTCATCGTGGGTGTGTACGGCATGAACTTCGAAAACATGCCCGAGCTGCGCTGGCACTGGGGCTATTTCGGTATCTGGGGCTTCATGCTCGCCCTCAGCGGGGGCATGGTGACCTATTTCAGGAAGCAGAAGTGGCTGTAAGCCCGAAACCTCGCAGGAGACAAGATCGTATGCGCCGCCTAACCTGGCCGCTCCTGGCCGTGCTCGTCGCCATATCGGCCTGGCCCGAACAGCCCGCCGATGTCGTCAAGAAGACCTTTCCCCTGACCGATATCAAAGACCGCGTACCCTGCGCGTTTTTCCAGCCCGATTTCCCCCAGGGCGACAGCAACTACCATTCGCTTGCCGCGGCTTCGGATGGCAAGCTCTATTTTTCCATCGACACCCACAACACGGACTACGCATGCCGCTTCTACAGCTTCGAGCCGGCCACGGAGCTCGTAACGCAAATCGCGGCCCTCGATGCGCCCGTGGGGGAGGACGCGCGCAAGGATATCTCTCAGGGCAAGATTCATGTACCCTTCTATGAGCACAACGGAAAGCTCTACTTCTCCACCCACCTTTCGTTTTACGCCGAAGGCCTTCCGGGATATGACGCCAAGGGCAAGTCCCTCTACCAGGGCGGCCATTTCATGGCCTACGATCTGAAAACGGGCGCCTTCGAAGACCTCGCCCGGATTCTGCCCGATGAGGGCCTCATCACCATGATCCTGGACAAGGATCGCGAAGTGCTCTACGGCCTGTCGTGGCCCTCCGCCCTGCTGATCTCCTATGAACTGAAGACCGGCGACCTCCACTCCTGGGGTGCGGTGCAGGGCCGGGGCGAATGGGGACACCTGCCCCACGAATGGGACCGGGTCTGCCGCACCCTTGCTCTGGAGCCCAACGGCAACCTCTACGGGTCCACCATGGACGGCCAGATCTGGCGCTTCCAACCGGGACTGCGTCCCCGCCCCTTCCAGTACATCGAGGGACTCGATCTCTCCCGTCTGGTCTTCTCCCAATCGGCGGCGGAAACCAAACGAGGCGAGTTCCAGTACAACTGGCGCGTGCTCGAATGGAATCCCGCCACGAAGAGCTTCTTCGGTGTGCAATGGGAAACCACCGCCCTTTTCGAGTTCGCACCGGAGAAGGAATACCTGCGCGCCCTCTGCGATTTCCGCCATGACGCCTACAAGGGCATGCCGCGCAACCCGGAGATCAGCCAGCTCGGCTTCCTCATCGCGCCGGACAACAACACCATCCTCTACCTTGCCAATGGCCCCGCCGCCACCATTCCCGGACGCCCCGACGTACAGTCGGGCATCTACCTCTTGAGCTACGACATCGCAAAGGGAATGATGAAAAATCACGGACTGGTTATCGGCCGGGACGACCGGCGGCCCTTCTTCACCGAGAGCCTCGCCATCGGTGCGGACGGCCACCTCTACAGCGTGGCCTGGACCGAAGTGATCGATCCCGCACGGCGGGACACCATCGCCAAAGCCCGCGCCTTCGGCCCGGAAGAAACCGAGCGCATGGTGTACGAAGTGCAACTGATTCGCCTGCCAAAGTGGGAAAAGTTCGTGAAGTAATCAGCCGCGACTTGAGCGGTTCACGAGGTCGTTATGCTTTGCGGCTTAGCGCCTTTGCGTGCAAAAATATCCAGGCGTGATGGCACGTGATGACGCAGAGACGCAAAGAAAAGTACGATATATCAACATCAGGAGAATTTATGTCTTTCACAAGGGCTTCGAAACTACGCTTCGCAATCGCGATTCTTGCCTTTGCCACCGCAAGCGCCGCACGGGCCGACGACTGGCACACGGAATTAGCGAACAAGATCATGAACGCCCGCACCGCCGTAACGCCCATGCCGCTGCTCAGCGTGGCCCATCCCGACGCCGCCCTGGACGATGGCTATGCGGTCCAGACCCTGGTGGTGAAGCAACTCCTGAACGGCGCAAAGCCCGCGGGATTCAAGGCGGCCATCGTGGCCGCACCCGGCCAAAAAGCCATGGGCGTCGAGGGCCCCCTCGCTGGCGTTATTCCTGCAGGTGGCGTGCTTTGCGCGTGTGAAGCGGTCACGATCAATCTGGCCGAAGACCCCGCGCGCCACATCGAAACGGAAGTGGGCTACATCATCGGCGCCGCCATCACGGAGCCCGTCGCGGATGTGACCACGCTCCAGAAACATATCAAGAGCGTTCTCGCCATGATCGAGGTGCCCGGCGGTCCCGTGGAATCCACCCAGCCGCCCAAAGCCGCCGATCTGGCCGCCTGGAATATCAACGCCAAGCTCTTCATCGCCGGTGACTACAAGTCCCCCGAGAAAATCGACGAAGACGCCGTCACTGTCACCCTTACGCGCGACGGACAGACCGTGAACACCGGAAAAGGCGCCGACGCCGCCGGTGGGCAGTGGGAAACCCTGCGCAAGACCATCAATACCCTCGTCGGCCTCGGCTACACCATTGAACCCGATCAATTTATCTCCAACGGCGCCCTCGGCAAGATCATCAAGGCCGAGCCGGGCACCTACGAAGCCGATTTCGGCCCGCTGGGCGTCGTGGTCTTCGACGTGATCGCGGAGTAGCCTCCGGTCTCAGCCCTATTCCCTCTCTTTGCGCCTTCGCGCCTTTGCGTGAGAAATTTTTTGACCTATTGCCTCGCAAAGGTGCTAAGACGCAAAGGAATCCAAGTTAATTTACTTGATGAGTCCATATCCATGGAATGGGTGGCAACTTACGAAGAAATATTCCTCCGGAAGATCTTTCGTGAATTCCCATGCGATATCTGCGCAAATTTCTTTCTATGGCGACCGATGCCCGCTCCAGAGCCTTCGTGGTTGAAGCATTCATACCCGCCAGCGCCCATTCATTTCCTTATCTGTTAAAATCTCGGTGTATCTGTGGGAATACTCCTCTTCCCCGCCTTCCGCTGACTCAGTCGCACTCGGGAAGACCGCCGTGATCCACCCGCCCGACTTCAGGTAAAATACGGCCTTATTCAACCCAACAGCCCCAGCAATCTACAGGCGTCCATTCATCATGTCTTCCGAAAAGAAATTCCAGCGCACCCTCGTCACCAGCGCGCTTCCCTATGCCAATGGCCACATCCATCTGGGCCACATCGCCGGCGCCTATCTCCCCGCCGATGTCTACGTCCGCTACCTTCGCCTGCGCGGCGAGGCTGTCCTCTATGTTGGCGGTTCGGACGAGTATGGCGTGCCGATCACGCTCACGGCCCTGAAGGAGGGCATCACCTCCCAGGAAGTCATCGACCGCTACCACCACGCCAACAAAATCGCTTTCGAGCGCCTCGGCATCTCCTACGACATTTATGGCCGCACCTCCTGGGATCTCCACGCCGACACCACCCAGCGCTTCTTCACCAAGCTCTTTGAAGAGGGCTATATCCACCAGGAAGACATCGAACTGTGGTACTCCGAACAGTCCGACCGCTTCCTGCCCGACCGCTACGTGCGCGGCACCTGCCCGAAGTGTGGCTATGAAGACGCCAACGGCGACGAATGTGAAAGTTGTGGCGCCCAGTACCCTCCTCAGGATCTCGTCGCGCCCCGGGCCAATATTCCGGGCGACAACTCCACGCCCATTTTGAAGAATTCGCGCCACTGGTTTCTCGACCTGCCCAAGTTCCAGGGCCAGCTCAAGGACTGGCTCGACACCCACCCCGAATGGCGCGCCAATGTAAAGGGCATCGCCAATGGCTGGGTCGGCGATCTCCGCTCACGCTGCATTACCCGCGACACGGATTGGGGCGTGCCGATCCCCCTCGATGTGCCCGAGGCCCAGGGCAAGAAAATCTACGTCTGGTTTGACGCCCCCATCGGCTACGTTTCCAACACGCGCCAATGGGGCATCGACACCTACGGCGATCCGGATGCCTGGGAGGGCTGGTGGAAACAGCCCGACACGCGCCTGCTCCACTTCATCGGCAAAGACAACATCCCCTTTCATGCCGTGATCTTTCCCGCCATGCTCATTGGCCAGGGCGATTACATCATGGCCGACAACGTGGTGGGTAATGAATACCTGAACATCTTCAACCGCCAGACGGGCAAGTCGGAAAAGGGCTCCAAGTCGCGGGGCAACATGATCTCCGTGAAGTGGGCCGTGGAGCAATTCGATCCCGACGTCCTGCGCTATTACCTCTGCGCCAACGCCCCGGAATCGAAAGATGCCGACTTCGACTGGGACGATTTCATGACGCGCTACAATGGCGAGCTCTGCGACGTGGTCGGCAACTTCGTACACCGCTGCCTCACCATGACCGTGAAAAACTTCGACGGACACATCCCCCATCCCGGCGCGCTGGATGCCGACGATCAGGCCATGCTCGACGCGATTCCCGAGGGGATCGACGCCATCGCCGAATCCCTCGAAGGCTTCCGATTCCGTCAGGCCCTGGAGCGCTTCATCGATCTCGGCCGCAAGGCCAACGTCTACTTCGACGGCAAAGCTCCCTGGACCACCCGCAAGACCGACATGGAGCGCACCGGCACGACGCTTTACGTCTGCTGTCAGATCGTCCATGCCCTGTGCCACGCCATGGCCCCCTTCATGCCCGGCGGCGCGAAGAAACTTGCCGGCATCCTGAACATTACGATACCCGAAGGCGGCCCCAGCGGCGGCGAAGACGTGTGGATCCTCGGCAAAGCCCCCATCGCCGCCGGACTGCCCTTGAATAATCCCGAAGTCCTCTTCCCCAAGCTCGACAAAGACGCCATCGCCGCCCTGGCCGAGTTGCATTTGAACGGGGAAGCGTTCTAAGAACTCAACCGTTTAAACAAAAAATTGAACCACGAATGGACACGAATTTTCACGAATAAGAACATCAAAATTGGCGTTTGATAGGAAGATGGTATTCCGGCCCGAAGGGCCACCAACATATTAGCCCTGGGCAGCGCCCAGGGTTAAACGCGTAAAAAATATATAAGCCCTGTAAGGGCCCGACATTAGGCAATGTGTAGAGGTTTTGAAGCCGTTCAATTTCTACGAAAAAATGCATCAAGATTGCAGGTAGTAGTACGAATAGGAGACCTGGACGGCTGGACTGATATTTCGAATTACTCGTTGCATCTCGGCCACACCTTAGCTCCCGGGGCTTCCCATTTTCCGTGAACTTCCGTGTATTTCCGTGGTTCATTTCTTTTTCTTATTCGTGTAAATTCGTGTCCATTCGTGGTTCAACAAATCCGTTCCACCAGCCCGTAGAAGGAGTTCCCCCATGAGCCAAGGCCTGCGCGTCACCATCTGGAACGAAGGCGTTCACGAAAAAACCAATCCCAAAGTCTCCGCCCTCTACCCCGACGGCCTGGGACGCCAGATCGCCCGCTACATCGAGCAGGTCCCCGGCATCGCCTCCGTCCGCGTCGCCGAACTGGATGATCCGGAACACGGCCTGACCGACGAAGTCCTCGAAAATACCGATGTCATGACCTGGTGGGGCCACACCGCCCACGACCGCGTGGACGACGCCATCGTGGAGAAGGTGCGCCTGCGCGTCGTGGAGCACGGCATGGGCCTCGTCGTCCTGCACAGCGGCCACTTCTCCAAGATCTTCAAGCGCCTCATGGGCACCTCCTGCGACCTCAAGTGGCGCGAATACAACAACGAAGGCGAGAAAGAACGCCTCTGGGTGGTTGACCCCGCCCACCCCATCGCCCACGGCCTTCCCGAGATGTTCGAACTCGAAAAAGCCGAGATGTACGGCGAACACTTCGACATCCCTCAGCCCGACCAGCTCGTCCTAATCAGTTGGTTCCAGGGCGGCGAAGTCTTCCGCAGCGGCTGCTGCTGGCACCGCGGCCTCGGCAAGGTCTTCTACTTCCGCCCCGGCCACGAGACCCTCCCCATCTACCACAACGAGACCGTCCTCAAAGTCATCGCCAACGGCATCCAATGGGCCGCCCCCACCCGCGTCGCCGGCGGCATCAAACGCGGCAACGCCCAGCCCCTGGAGAAGATGGAATAGCGCCACTACGGGACCGCATCAACGGGACCGTCCTGAACGCCAGGGCCCGCCGCCAAAGCATCACGACACCGGATCAATCAAACAACCCCAACCGGCCAAAGCCCGCCACGCGTTCGAGACCGTCCCGCACTTGTGGCGGGGACTGTCCCGAAAGGCATTTACGGTAGAAAACCAAAAAACACGACGGGTGCCACCCTGTCCGGATTATTTGGACCGAGTGGCACCCGCCGTCGTCATGAATCAGTTACTCTTCCGAACCGCTACCGTCGGGTTCACCCTCCTCCGGCTCCAGCGCGATCTCCATCTCTGTGTCTGGCTCGGCATCAACCTCGAAGTACTTATAGCCCTCCTGGCCGCCGGAGACGACAAGGGGAAGATTGGGAACATGGAATTCCACACGCCCCGAGGCATCCACCTGGGCGTCCGCGATATATTCATCGGTATCTCGTACCTTCACGATCACGTCGGGTCGGGACACGGTCGTGGCCTCATTGAAGCCCTCGATATTCACCACGATTTTTTGATCGTATCGTTCCACGGCAATGTCGCCAAGGGACTTCGTTTCGTCCGCTTCAACGGCAAACCACTCCGAAGAAATGCGGCTGTAGGTACCACCGCCCACGACGAGTTGGTACTCGCCAGTCGCGATGTTCGCAATGGAGAATCGCCCGTCTTCACCCGTCGGGCGTGACGGGGTCTGCGTCTGATGATTGCTCTCGCCGTGCTTGTACTTGCGTTCGATGGCCATGGGAACCCCAGCCAGTGGTCGGCCTTCCGCGTCTATCACCCGGCATTCCAGCGTCGCCGTTCCTGCGGGAGCCAGTTCCGCTTCGCTCTTCTTTGCCAGTTGAAAGGTCACCGGCTGAAGCCTTGTGTCGCCCGAGGCGACCGTGATCAGCGTTTTGTTTTGTTGGTCCGGACTGAGGAATTCTTCGGGTACCTCCGAGATGTATATCTGAGACACACCAACAGGAAGACGAAACGCGAATTTGCCCTCGGCATCGGTGGTGGCATTGCCGATTGCCTGCGCAAAAGGGCCGTACTCCTCATCCGCCGGATTCAGTGCAACCAGCCGGGCACCCACGATGGGGTCGCCACTCAGCTTGTCTGTCACCGTGCCTTCCTGGAGTGCGCCCTGCTCAATGGTGATGTCGATATCTTTCTGCGTCGACCCCGGCAGTAGTTCCAGTATCGGGACGACGGGAGAGATCCCTGAAGGAGGATTTCCATCGTGCCGCGCCAGCACTGAATACGAGACATCCGGTAGGCCCTTGAATGTGTATCGCCCCAGTGCGTCGGTGCGCGTCTCAAACGCCGTGATGAAGCCAAGTTTCATATCTTGCCCTGAAAATGGATGTGCGAATACGGGCACATCCGCCGCAGGTCCACCCGCGGCGTAACGGACGGTACCCGAGATAGTCGCCTCCGGGAACATCTCCACATCAAGAGGTGTTTCGCCATTGGCGTTGAAGTCAAAACGCTGTGCTTCTCCCAGACCGGCACCCGTGAATGCGAGGTAATAGGAATGTCCCGTGGGGAGGTCGCCAATACTGAATGCCCCATCTCGAGCGGGCCTTGTGGAAAACACCTCGGGCCAGAACGACGGGCGATATTTGGAGGAGGCTTCAAAGGGCCCACCACGGCCTACGCCCAATCCAATGCGCACCGTGAGCACGTTTATATCCACCTGTGACGGATCCATTCCATTCGGAACCCTCACCGTTCCCGCAATGCGTGTGGACTTGACCATCGTAATCGTCTTGCTCCAGTCCAGCACTTGGGAGGTTGGTCGATAGCCCCACGTTCCTACCAGCGCGTTTGGAACACGGGCGTACGCCTGATAGAATTCCGCTGAATCCTCAACCGCGGGCACTTTCACGAATCCATCGGTGTCCGAATTCGTCGGCCCAAAGGGTTCCCGTATCAGTATTTTCGGATCGCTCTTTCCTGGCGTGGGCGTGTCGGCGTAGGCACACTTAACGTAATACACCTCCGCCCCCGCCACGGGCTTACCCTCCTCGTCCACGCAGCGCAGACGGAGCATTTCCGGCTTCTCCGCCTCGGGTGTCGCCGCCTCTACTACGTCGCCACGCGCGAGGCTTATATCCGCCGCTTCCGCGACCGGCGTTATCACCTCCGCCACTTCCTCATACGCGCCGGTCGGCCCTTCGCCACCCGCCTCCACATCCGTCTCGATGACCGTGCTCGCGTCTCTTCCACTTCGCGCGTTGGCCCTCGTATTGGATACCCACAACGCAGCTACCAGCACCGCAATCGCCCCGGCAACCGCCACTGCCCGCCATTTAAGGGGCAAACCCGTGGGAGGTGCCGACCGCCCCGTCGCGATACCAATTTTCTTGAGCGAAGCGACGAACGCGGGCGGAGCTGCCGATACTTCGAGGGTCCCGAACAGCGCGGACAGCGCGGCGAGGCCCAGGGTGATGTGCTTTGCCGCGAGTTGCTCCCGGATTTCAACAATGGCCCGCTGTATCCGCTCCGTCACGGTGGAGCGCCCGATGCCCAGCGCCCGCGCCACCTCCCGGTGGGTGTGCCCTTCGAAAAAGTGGAGCACCAGCGGCGCCTGAAGTTCGTCCGCCAATTGCGCGATGATGGCGTCCACATGGGGTTGGATATCGTTCCAGGTGGGTTCGGTCGATCCGGATTGCTCCGCTGCATAGTTTCGTTCACGCGCCGCGCGCGCCGTGTCACTTCGCAGGCGATCCAGCGCGCGATTCGTCGCGAGCCGATGGAGCCAGCCGCCCATGGATGGCGCGACGGCCCGTTGCGCCTGGCTCACCTGCAGGAAGCACTCCTGCGCCGTTTCTTCCGCGTCCGCATGATTGCCCAACACCCGGCGGCACACGGCCAGCACCATGCCCGCGTGGCGATCCACCAGTTGGGCGAAGGCCTCCGGGTCCCTCGCGGCGATCCACCGCTCCATTAACGCCGTATCCGATTTCTGCATTGTCCGTCTCCTGGGTTAAACCATACCCATCTAACGGAGTCAATGGAAGTTTGGTCGGCATGGCCGCCCTCGACGGGACCGTCCTGAACGCAAGGGTCTCCCGACTACGCCACACGACTGCGGGTCAACCTCGCAGCCCCAGCCCGCCAACGCCCGCCCGGCGTTCGGGACCGTCCCGCGCTTTTAAAGCGGGAGGACAGTCCCGCACGCGTAAACACACCACCCCCATCTAATCTCTTGGGGCATTGCAGTTCGACACACCCTGCCAGGTCGTCGAACGTGCAGGACAGTCCCCTCGAAGCCCCCCAATCGAGTAGGGGGAGGGGTTACCCCTCTCCCCCTCTCACACCACCGGGCATACCTGCGCGGTACCACGGCGGT